>CANHNQ010000004.1 GCA_947462095.1 Gemmatimonadota bacterium | reverse complement strand
GTCCGGTACGATCGCCTCGGTGTGGTTGCCGTACGACTTGTGGACCGAGGGGAAGTGGTCGCACTGTGGCGTGGATCTGCTCATGCTGGTGCAGGTCGGTTCGTCGTGGCGCATTGCGAATTTTTCCTTCACCGTCGAGCAGCCGCCGGTGTGCGCGATGCACCCCGATGGTGTCCCACCGGGGTACAAGGCGCCGCCCGTTCAGTAAGCGGTACGCCGGCAAGCGGTCCGTCGGCGCGTTACTTCGCCATCCACCGCCGCTTGAGTGCGGCATACGCCGCCAACCGCGCGCGCGCCGTCTGCACCATCACATCGGTGGCCGGCGCGTCGCTCTCCTGCAGCGCGTCGATCACCGGCTGGTGTGCCGCCGCCACGCCACCGAAGCCCTCGGCGCCGGCAAACGCCACACGACCGCCGGTGCGCGCCTCGGCCGCCAGCGTCTTCGCCTCGAGCATCGCGTCGTACAGCGCCACCGACAGATCATGCTGCTGCGCGAGCGATGCCTTGGCCGTCGTCACGCGCGGGTCCATCCGCACCGTGAACGTCTGCGACTGCACCGCACCATCCACCGTAAGCCGCGCCGTGTACACACCGGGCATGACCCACGGCCCCTCCGGCTCGCACTTCGTGTTGAACGGAGTGGCCGAGATCGGCAGGGAACACTCGGCGCTGGGCCGCGCGTAGTGCAGGTCCCACGTGAAGCGCTGCAATCCCTGCTTCGCGCTCGGCGCCACCGCCGGGCGGAACCAGTACCGCGGCCAGTTGCCGGCGTCGGTCGGCGCGGGCGTAGAGTCCGTGCTCGCAAACGTGCGCACCACGCGGCCGGCAGCGTTCAGAATGTCCAGCGTCACCGACTGCGCGTTGCGCGAGAGATAGTAGTCGATCATCGCGCCATCGGGCGGATTCTCGGCGCGCGGTTCATCCGGGGGCACCGGCGTGTCGGTGTACATCGAGTAGCGCACACGCGTGGCGACCGCCGGCTTGAACAGCGTAGCCGGTGCACTCGCCGCCGCCGCGCTCCACTGCCGCAGCGCCGTGGTGTTGTCCAGAATCCAGAAGCCGCGGCCGTGCGTCCCGACGGCAATGTCGTCGTCCTTGATGATCAGATCGCGAATGGAGATCGCCGGCATGTTGCCGCGCAGCGAATGCCAGTGGTCGCCGTCGTCGAGCGAAAACCACACCTGCGTTTCACTGCCCGCATACAGCAGCCCGCGCCGCTTCGGATCTTCGCGCACGACGTTGATCGGCGCATCAGGCGCGATGCCGCTCACGATCTCCGTCCATGTCGCCCCGCCGTCGCGCGTGCGATAAATGTGCGGCCGCAGATCATCGAGGCGCAGGGTGTTGACAGCGGCATACGCCGTGGTCGCGCTGAAGTGCGACGCATCCATGATCGACACCTTCCACCATGCCCCGATCTGCGACGGGGTCACGTTGCGCCACGTCGCGCCACCGTTGCGCGTCACGTGAATCAGCCCGTCGTCGGTCCCCGCCCACAGGGTGTTCGAATCCACGTAGCTGGGCGCGATCGTGTACACCACACCGCGTCGCGTCGGCTTGGCGCCCGGCGTGTTGGCGTACGTGCCCACGCTGGCCGGGACCTCCCACGTTTCGCGCGACAGATCGTCGCTGAGGCGCTTCCACGTGGTGCCGCCATTCACCGTGCTCCACACCACGTTGGTGCCGTAGTACAGTTTGCGGGGGTTGATCGGTGAGAACAGGATCGGCATCGTGCGCACGCCGCGGAAATAATCGGGGCCGCTGCCGGCCGCGCCGCGTGTGCGCCCGATGGTCGGACTCACGTTCTGTGTCTGTCCCGTACGCCGGTCGAATCGCGAGACCGTGCCGCCGTACACGATGTCGGGATTGAGCGGATCGGGGGCCACGTAGCTGTACTCGCTGGCACCGACCGGACGCCAGTCGCGATACGTGATGCTGCCGTCGTTGCCGCGACTGCTCACGCACGCCGAGCCCGATTCCTGCTGGCCACCGCACACGCGGTAGGGCCAGGCATTGTCGGCGGTCACATGGTAGAACTGTGCGGTGCCCTGATTGTACCACGAGCTCCACGTCTCGCCATTGTTCACGGTGATCACCGCGCCCTGATCCGACACCAGCAGCATCGTGGTCGGCAGCAGCGGATTGATCCACAGGCGCTGATAGTCGTCGCCCCCCGGCGCGCCACGAAACGCGTTCCACGTCACGCCGGCATCGGTGCTCTTCCATGCCACCACGTTCATCGAGTACAGCGTGTTCGGATCGCGCGGGTCCACGGTGACCGCCGCGAAGTCATCACCGCGCCCGTACATGCGGTTGTCGGTGGTGGTGCGCGTCCACGTCGCGCCGGCATCGTCGCTGCGATACAGCCCGCTCTTCGCACCCGCCGTGGCCGTCACGTAGATCCGCCGCGGGTTACTCGGGCTGATACCGATGCCCAGTCGTCCGAGCCCATCGGCGGTCGTCGGGAGTCCACCGGACAGCTGGGCCCAGGTGGCCCCACCGTCCGTGCTCTTGAACAGGCCGGAGTTCGGCCCGCTCCACGCCGCGTTCTCCCACGGCCCCTGCCGGGCCTCCCACAGCACGGCGTACACGGTGTTCGGATCATTCGGCGACAGCACCACGTCGGCGCCACCCGTGTTATCGTCCTTGAACAGCACACGCTCAAACGACTGTCCGCCGTTCACCGAACGGAAAATGCCGCGCTCCGCGTTCGGACCGTACGGATGCCCGAGCACCGCCACGAACAGCCGTTCGGGGTTGGTGGGATCGATCGCAATGCGGGGGATCTGCTGCCCGTCGCGGAGCCCCAGATGCGTCCAGGTGCGACCGGCATCGTTCGACCGATACATACCATTACCGGTGCTCAGATCGGGGCGCTGCAGCCCCTCGCCGCTCCCCACGTACAGGATGTTCGGATCCGACGGGGCCACTTCCACCGCGCCGACCGAGCCGGTGTTCTGCGCATCGAAGATCGGATGCCACGTCCGGCCCGCGTCGGTGGTTTTCCAGACGCCACCGTTCGTAGCGCCGATGTAGAACACGTTCGGCTGCGACGGGACGCCCACGGCACTCTTGGTCCGGCCCGCTCGGAACGGACCGATGTGACGCCATCGGGGCCCCTGCACCGCACCGCTCGGGAACGTGCCCTGAGCGGTCAGCGCGCGCGGTGCGGCGACCAGCGGGAAGGCGGCAGCGACCACAGTCGCGCAGAACATCAACCGGCGAGCAGAGCGCACGAGCATCTCGGGGAAAGGATCGGCGGAGGGGAACGCGTTGGCGATGGCAGAACAATGCCATGGGCGGTCCGTGCTGGACAACCGAGCCGGGCCGATACAGCCTTCCGCCTGCCGCACCGCCCGCGCCGAGTCGTCACGGGCATCACGTCACCTACCGGAGCAACTGATGGTCCTGTCCAAGGCCGAACTCATTAGCGCATTGCAGCACGAAACGAACATCCTGGTCCATCTTGCCGGCAAGATCGATCGCGCCCAGCTCGACTACCGTCCCACCGCCGGGCAGCGCAGCACGATGGAATTGCTGCGTTACCTCTCGCTGATGGGGCCGCAGCTCACCAGCGCCTGCATCAGCGGCGCCTTCGACCGCGCGGCGTGGGGCACGGCCGCCGCCGCCGCCGAAGCCCGCGACCTCGACGGCACCGTGGCCGAAATCGCCTCGCATTCCGCGGCGTACGCCACGCTGCTGGCTGATGTCTCGGACGACGACCTGCGTGCCACGATCAACCTGTTCGGCAACGAGGGCACCCGCGGTGCGAAGCTCGTGAGCATGGTGCTCTCGGGATGCGCCGCCTACCGCACCCAGCTGTTCTGCTACCTCAAGAGCTGTGGCCGCAGCGAGTTGGGCACGACGAACCTCTGGTCGGGCATGGACGCGCCCACCGCGGCCTGATCACGGACCGCCTCGTCCCCTAGTCGATCGGCCGAAGTCCCGGCGTCAGCCCCCACGACGCCAGCACCGCCGTGGGTACATGGTCGGATATCGCCCGGCCATGGGCCCACGGCAGCAGTTCGCGCGCCATGTCCGTGCACAACAGCTCCGGCGTCGGCTCGATCTCGACTCGGCCGAGATCGAGCCGGTCGGCATCCCAGCACGCCAGCAACGTCGGATCACCGGTGAGGTGCCCATCGGTGTGCCGCGCGCAGGCATCGTACAGCAGGTTAAAACGCGCGTCGTCGAGATGCACCAGCGTACCGCGCAACGAGCGCGCGAGCTCCCCGCCCCGCGTCCCGTGGCCATGATCGACGTCGTCGTTCACGCGACGCGCGTCATGAAACAACGCGAACAGTGTGACCACCTCGGCGTCGCCCCCGTTGGACGCCGCCACCCGTATGCCGTTCTCCAGCACACGCGCCCAGTGCACCACGCCGTGGTAGCCGTGCACGGGCAGCGCGTAGCCGCGCAGAATCTCCTGCAGAATCTGCGGATAGTCATGCCTCACGCGCGCTCCGTGTCGACGAGAATGGGTACGGATATCCATAGAGCGCCAACCGTTACATCGCCAGCGCCTGCAAATCCTGCAGCGACTTCTTGAGCAGGTCGATCTTCGCCGGATCGCAGCTGCGGCTACCTTCTACGTCCGTCACCAGCTTGGCGAGCGTGACATTCCGCGCCGCGCCGTTCGCCTTCTCAGCGTTCGCAATCTGCGCGCGGATTTCGCCGATCTTCGCCGGCGCCACGCACCCCTTCCGCTCCAGCTGATCCGTGAACGCCTTGGCCAGCGCGAAGCTGGGCGGCCACGAGATCTTCGGCTGACCCTGCGCGTTCAGGTAGTCCCACTTCACCGTGTTCGCCGCATCGATTTCGTTCTGCGAGATGAACGCGCTCGGCACCAACTGCGCCACGTCCATACCGCGCGCAATCTCCGAGCTCACGATGTTGCCGTTGTACCAGTACACCGACCATGAGCCGCCCATCTCCATACGCGTACTGTCCACCGGACCACGGTCGAAGCTCGCGATCTCCTTCGGGTTGGCCGCATCGGTCCAGTCGAACACCGAAATGCCACCCTGGTACCACGACTGCACCATCACGTCGCGGCCCGGAATCGGAATCAGCGAGCCGTTGTGCGCCACGCAGTTTTCGTTTTTGCTCTGATACGTGGGGATCTTGTAGTAGCTCTGGAACACCAACTTCGTATTCACGATCGCAAAAATCGCGTTGGCGCCCCATTCCGGCTTGTCGAGCGCGCGACACTTCGGCGAACCACCGCCGCCCCACTCGTCGCTGAACAGCATCTTCGTGCCATCGTTGTTGAACGTGGCCGAATGCCAGTAGGCGAAGTTCGAGTCGGCCACGGCGTCGAGACGCACCGGTGCAATCGGGTTGCTGATATCGAGCAGAATGCCATGACCTTCACACGCGCCGCCGGCCAGACCGAGCGACGGATACACCGTGATGTCATGACACTGCGAGCCTTCGCTCACCGACGTGGCGGCGGCCGGCGGCTTGTCCATCCCCTCCGCTGCCAGCATACGCGTCACGAACGCGTTCACCACCGGTCGCGCCGCCGTCGTATCGGCCGCCGTCGCCACCGTGGCGCCGCGCGCCTTCACGATGCTGTCGATCACCGGCTTCACGAATTGATTCGGCAGGACCACTTCTTCGTTCATCGCCGGAATCATGATCGTGAACGCGCCCTTGGCCCTGGCCGCGTCCATCTCCGCCTTGTCGGCGGCCGAGGCGCCATGGCTCTTGGCGGCACCGAGGCCCGCAAAAATATTCGCGCGTCCCACCACCGCGGCCGCGGCCGGATTCGCGAGCGGTACCTTGATGATCTCAATGCGCAACCGCGACGAATTCGCATCGGCGCTCGGCGCCGACACGCACTCCGCCAATTCACCGGCCGGACGGATGCCCGACGACCCCGACACGTAGATGTACACGTTGTCCTTGTCCTTCGGATCTTCGAGCACCGTGTGCGTATGCGAACCGCGGCACGTCTGCACATTGGCCACCAGCTTCGGCTCACGGATGTTCGTGATGTCGAAGATGCGCACGCCACGCACGCGATCCTTGCTTACCACATCCTTCACGCCCCCGGGCTTGCAGTCCACGCGGCCGTTCATCGCCTCGGCCGACATGAACATCAGATTCTTGTACACGCTCACGTCGTTCTGAGACGCCGGACATTCGTAGGCCACCACGAGCGTCGGCGCCGACGGATTGCTGATGTCCCACACCACCGGGCCGTTATAGTTGCCCTGAATGACGTAGTTGCCGGTGAAGGCAAGGTCGGAGTTGGTCTCCCCGAGAAACCCCTTCGGCGACACGGCCTTGGCCACGACTTTGAGGTTCGACGCGTATTCGGCCGCATCGAACAAACCGGCCTTCAGGGTGTTGCGGGGATCGCTCGCGGGAGACAGCGTCGCAACCGGCTTTCGCGGGGCACAGGCGGCAAATGCCGTCGCCGAAGCAACGACCAGCGCCGTGCGTATGGAAAGAGCGTGCATTCGGACTCGCGGGTGGCGGGAGTGGAGAGCAGGCGGCGCGGCCATCGAGAACGGCGATCGCCGCGGGCGGTGTGCATCGGGGCTGCAAAGGCCCTACGGCGTGGTGAGGGTGGATTGTTTCGCCGATCGACGCGTGGAGCCCGGCCCCTACGCTAGCCGGTCCCGCGTGGCCATCAGCTGCTCGATCGCATCGGCCACGTACCCGGCATCGATGTGATGCGCGCCCCGCGCTATCCGCAAACGGTACGCCGCCATCAGCACATCGGCATCACGGAATCCACTCGGCGTCTCGAATTTGTAGCAGGCCAGTTCCACCTTGAGCCCGTTCGGGTCCTGCAGGTAGATCGAATCCATGAAGCCGCGATCGCGCTGAATGAACGGGATACCACGCTGCTCCAGCCGTGCGGGCGCCTGCAGAAAGGTGGCGCGTGACACGTTGAACGCGATGTGCTCCACGCACCCCACCTCGCGGGGGGCCGGACGCCCGGCATCGGCGTGCGATTCGTTCGTAAACACCGTGTGCAGTCGTCCGTCGCCCGGATCGAAGTACAGGTGGTTCTCGCTGGCGAGACCGAGGTTGGGCTGCTCGAACAGGAACGGCATGCCGAGGACACCCTGCCAGAAATCGATGGCGGACTGTCGCGTAGAGCCGACGAGGGTGATGTGATGGACACCCTGAACTTGAATGCGCGAAATGCTTCCTCGATCGGGAGGTCGGATGAGTCCGGGCGCTCGTGCGGATGTATCCCGGCACGTGCGTCAGCCCTGTGGACAATACACAATAGTAAGCCGACCCGGAGCCGGGTTCACGGCAGACCCACTAGATTCTTCCGTCATGCTATCGTCCATCTCCCTACGCTGCCCGCATCGATGACGGAGTCGCGCCCCGTAGACCTGCTGCACGGTATCACCCTCAAGGCCATGGTCGAGCATCTCGTCGATCGCTACGGGTGGGATGGTCTGGGCGATCGCATCGAGATCCGCTGCTTCACGCACGATCCCAGCGTCAATTCGTCGCTGAAGTTCCTGCGCAAAACCCCGTGGGCGCGGGCCAAGGTCGAGTCGCTCTACCTGCATTCGGCTGCCCATCCACGCAAGACGCCGAAGCCACCGGTAACGGACGAACGCGGCAGCACGGAATAGCCGGTCTATCGCACCGGCGGCCCCGGCGTGCACAGTATGGCACTGTGTGCCGTGACGGTGACGGCGTGATCACCGCGTCACGGATTGCTTCGCCTCGTGAGCACGCGGGCGTGAAACGAGTGTAAAAGTCGCACGTCGGGTTATGGCCGAGGTAGGTGTCCACACTACGACCATCACGACTTTGCGTAGTGACGCAGCCTTCCCCAATGGGGCGCGGGCTGATCGCTGAACTCGTCCGCCGAGAGGTGTTATGACTCGTCCCGCTGCTGATTCCGTCCGCCGGTGCCACATCGCTGCGGCCGCCATGCTCGTCGGCCTGTCGTTGAGCGCGTGTGCCTCCGATGATCCGGCGGGCAGCGAGGTCGCACTCACCGCGCCGGCCATCGGCGCGACCAGCGCCGCGACCACGCTCGCACTGCAGGCCTTCGTCGGCGTGCCGTTTGCGTACGATGCGCCGGCAACCTCGGCAACCTTTAGCTCGCTGCGACGCCGATCAGTCACCTACCGCGTCACGTTCGCCCCGTCGGCGAATGGTCTCACGGCCACGGGCGGCCGCATCAGCGGTACGCCGCTCGTGACCGGGACATTCACGGCCACCATCACCGCGACCACAGGGGCGCTCCTCGGCGCATCGGAGGTCGTCACCATCGTGGTGTCGCCATCGCCCGTGCTCACGCTAGCCTCGGCCAACGCCCCACAGGCGGCCAGTGAGGGCCGCGCCTTCACGTACGACGCCACGAAGGGCGGCACCGCATTTTCCGGAACCAGCCTGACCTACACGGTGTCCTTCTCGCCCGCAGCCAACGGGCTGAGCGCCGTGAACGGACACATTAGCGGCGTTCCGGCAGCGGCCGGCACCACCACGGCGTCGATCGTTGCCAGGGATGCCGTTGGGCGTACCGCCACCGATACGTTCTCCATCGTGGTATTCAGCGCCGATCTCTCCGCACCGACGCTGCCCGCCACCCCGTATGCCTACAGTGACGCCACCGCACCGGTACCGGCGCACTTCAGCGACACCAATGCTCCCGGTGGCGCCGCCTCGCGGCAGGACAACACGCCGGCCACGAATCGCACCACCGACGCGGGCGCCGCGCTGGGCCGCGTGCTGTTCTACGACCGTCGTGTCTCCGCCAACGATCGCGTCTCATGCGCCTCGTGCCACCAGCAGCAGTTCGCCTTCGGCGATACCGCCCGGTTCAGTCGCGGCTTCAACGGCGGGTCGACCGTGCGGCACAGCATGGGCCTGCAGAATGCTCGGTTCTACCAGCGTGGACGGTTCTTCTGGGATGAACGCGCCGCCACGCTCGAGGCCCAGGTCCTCCTGCCCATTCAGGACGGCACGGAAATGGGCATGTCGCTTGGCCGGCTCGTCACCAAATTGTCGGTCACGCCGTTCTATGCGCCGCTCTTTCAATCGGCCTTCGGCACGACCGAGGTCACGAGCGAGCGGATCTCGCGGGCCCTGGCACAGTTCGTCCGTTCGCTGACATCGGGCACGTCGAAGTTCGATCGCGCCTTTGCCGGGACCACACCGAACTTCAACGCCGTATTCTCGGCCGAGGAGTTGCGGGGACAGCAGCTGTTCAACGGACAGGCGGGTTGTGCACGCTGTCACGCCACCAATGCCCATGTGAGCGACGACGTGCACAATACCGGACTCGACGCGGTGTCCACCGATCTCGGCGCGGGACTCGGCCGCTTCAAGTCGCCGTCACTGCGCAACGTCGGGGTGCGCGCGCGCTTCATGCACGACGGTCGCATGACCAGCCTGGAGCAAGTGGTCGAGTTCTACAACTCCGGCGTGCAGGCCAACGCCAACCTCGACGCCCGGCTGCGCACACCGGCCGGGCAGCCGCAACGGCTGAACCTGCGCGCCGATGACAAGACAGCGCTGGTGGCCTACCTGCGCACGCTCACCGACCCTGCCTTCCTGACCGCTGCCAAGTTTGCCGATCCATTCGCGCGGTAGCGCGGAGTGCCGACACTCGCGATGAGGCGTCATTGATCGGTTCGATCACCGCATCGCACGTTGCAGTGATGCTGTGCACGCGATCGCGTTGCGAACTCGGAACTCAGTTACTGATTCAACGCAGTATTGCTCCCGCATATCGCGTCTCGAGCAGGGAAGGTCTGCGCATGAACAAGCTCTCCTGTTGCCGCCGCGTGATATACGCTCGAAACGGCAGCTGCGAGTCGCCTCATCCGGAGTGGTACAGCCAAAAGGCGAACGCGTCCAACATATTGTGTCGCGGCAGCACTCCGTTCACGCATCGCGGCGATCCTCACAACCACCCCCGCCGCACCAGCACCATCTTCACCACCTGCGTCAGCCCGAGGTACCCGACCACCGTCGCCAGCAGCAGCGGCCAGTATGCCGCTGGCAGCGCCACGAATCCGAGCGCCGCGGCAAAGGGCGAGACCGGCAGCCACAGCCCCACACCGAGCACCACCGTCGTCATAGCGATCAGCGGCCAGCTGGCGCGGCTCTGCACGAAAGGGAACCGGTTCGTGCGAATCACGTGAATGACCAGGGTCTGTGTCATCAGCGACTCCACGAACCACCCGGTCTGGAACAGCGACGCGTGCCCGACGTCGCGCGCACCGAGCACGAAGTACAGCAGCGCGAACGTCGTATAGTCGAAGATCGAGCTGAGTGGGCCGATGATCACGATGTAGCGACGCAGCGCAAACAGGGACCAGGGATGCGGCCGTGCCAGCTGCTCCGCATCGACCCGATCGGTCGGGATCGGTAACTGCGAGAAGTCGTACAGGAGATTGTTGGCGAGGATCTGGATCGGCAGCATCGGCACGAACGGCAGCCAGGCGCTGGCACCGATCACGCTGAACATGTTGCCGAAGTTCGAGCTGGCGCCCATCCGCACGTACTTGAGGATGTTCGCGAACACCGCTCGTCCCTCGCGCACCGCGTCGGTGATCACCATCAGGCTCTTCTCGAGCAGGATCACGTCGGCCGAGTCCTTGGCGATGTCGACGGCCGTGTCCACCGAGAGGCCGACGTCGGCGGCATGCAGCGCGGGTGCGTCGTTGATACCGTCGCCGAGGAAGCCGACCACATGCCCGCGCTGCTGCAGGGCGCGGATGATGCGCTGCTTCTGTCCGGGCGACAGGCGCGCAAACACGAGCGGACCGTCGACCGCCGCCGCCAGCGCGGCATCGTCCATCGCCTCGATCGCGGGACCGAGCTGCACATTCGCCGTGTCGACGCCGACCTGTTCGCAGATGCGCTGCGTCACGAGCTCGTTGTCACCCGTCAGCACCACCACCCGCACCCCGTTGTCCCGCAGCGCCTCCAGCGCGGCACGGGCCGACTCCTTCGGCGGGTCGAGGAAGCCAAGGAAGCCCGCCAGCACCAGCGCCGATTCGTCGGCCACGCCGTAGCGATCCTGCACGGGCACGTCGCGGCTGGCGACGGCGAGCACCCGGAAGCCCTCACGGCTCAGCTGCTCGTAGACGGCACGGAGCGTCGCCGAGATGGTGGCGTCGATCGGCGTGATCGTACCATCCGCCTCCACCGCCGTGCATCGCGCGATCGTCTCCTCGGCGGCCCCCTTGGCGATCAGGCGGCGCGAGCGCCCCGGCGCCTCGACCACCACCGACATCATCCGCCGTGCGAAGTCGAAGGGCACCTCGTCCACTTTCGACCAGGCCGGCTCGGTGACGACTTCCTCCCGCAGTTCGTGCGCGAGGATCGCGTCCTCGAGCACGCTCTTGAGCCCCGTCTGGAAGTGGCTTACGAGATAGGCGAGGTGCACGACGTGCTCATTCTCGAGCCCGCGCACGTCGCAGTGCCGCTCGAGGACGATCGCATCCCTCGTCAGCGTGCCGGTCTTGTCGGTGCAGAGGATGTCGATCGCGCCGACGCTCTGGATCGCATCGAGATGCTTGACGATGACCTTCCGCTTCGACATCGCGACGGCGCCCTTCGAGAGGCAGACCGAGAAGATCATCGGCAGCATCTCGGGCGTCAGGCCGACGGCAACGGCGAGCGAGAAGAAGAACGCCGCCTTCCAGTCGTGCTTGGTGAGGCCGTTGATCACGAACACCAGCGGCGCCATGATCGCCACGAGGCGGATCATCAGCCAGGTGAAGCCATCGATGCCCTTCTGGAATTCGCTCGGGGGTTCCTTCGCCTCGAGGCTGCCCACCATCTGGCCGAAATACGTCTCGCCACCGGTGGCCACCACGACCGCCGTTGCCGTCCCGCTCTGTACGCTGGTGCCGCGGAAGCAGAGGGTCGGCGACTCCAGCGGCGGCGTCTCGAGCGGCGGCACTGCCGCCGACTTCTCCACCGGGAGCGATTCGCCGGTGAGGCTCGACTGCCCGACGTAGAGGTCCTTAGTGGCGATCAGGCGCAGGTCGGCCGGCATCATGTCGCCCGCCGACAGCGTGACGATATCCCCGGGCACGACTTCACGCACGGGAATCGGGGCGGGCGAGCCGTCGCGCGTGACCAGCGTGGTCACGTGCACCATCGCGCGCAGTGCCGAGGCCGCCGTGTCGGCGCGGGTCTCCTGCGCGAAACGCAGCGCGACGCCGACGACGATCATCACGGCGATGACGGTCGCCGCGCGCAGATCGCCGGTAATGGCCGAGATCGAAGCGAGGGTCGTCAACAGAACGATCAGCGGGTTTCGCACTGCGCGCCAGAGGCGGGCCAGCCACCCCTCCGTGCCGCTGTCGAGCATCTCGTTTGCCCCGTGCTCGGCGAGGCGCCGTGCCGCGTCTGCTGACGAGAGCCCGGCGGAACTCGAGGACAGCCGGACCAGCGCCTCATCGGCGCTCGTGCGCGCCAGCACCATCAGCAAGGGAGCGACGCGGATGTCGCCGCGCGCGGCCTGCGTCAACGTCGGGAGTGCGCCACGAGCACTGCGGAACCGCTTGCGGGCCGCTGCAGCCATGCGTCGGTCCTGATGACAGGAGACTGGCACTGATGCCCATGTGCGGGCGCTGTCAAGAGCATAGGCCGACGGCGCGGCGTCGCGCCATCGGGTGCGGCACGGACAGTTCGAGAAGCTCTTGTGTGGGATACTCAACAAAACTCCCCCGACCGTGTGAGCACCGGGCGGGGGAGCGAAAAGGCAACGTCACAACACTTCGGTTTTTCGTGTCAAACCACGTCGCCGTCCAGACACGCGCAATCAGCGCGCCCTCACCCGCACTCACTGAAGCCGCACACGTGGCACTTCACGCACCCTTCCGCGAACTCCAGCTGCGATCCGCAGTCCGGGCAGGTCCCCATGAACACTTCGCCGTGCCCTGAACCGAACTCCATCGGCTGCAGCTGCTCAGCGCCGTTCGTCATCGGCGGGCGCGTCAGCGGCACACCGGCCGCCGGCGTTGGCATGGACGGCGACATCGGGCTCGCCGGGATCGGCGCACTGGCCTGCGCACCGGCGGCCAGCAGATCCGTCTGCACGCCCTGCTTGTCACGCCACCACTGTTCCAGCGCGATACCGACCGCGTCGGGCAACGAGAGCACCTTGTTCGGGCCGAGGCCCACCGCGCGGTCGCTGGAGATGCCGCGCAGCTGACGGTGGATTTCCTGCAACGAGATCCCGCTGCGCAGCGCCAGCGACACCAGGCGACCGATCGCTTCGGCATCGGCCATCGCCGAGCCGCCGGCCTTGCCGAGGTTGAGGAACACTTCGAACGGCTGTCCCTTCTCGTCTTCGGTGATGTTCACGAACATCACGCCGAGCGGCGTTTCCTTCCGGATCGTGGTGCCGCGCATCACGTCGGGGCGCGAGCGCTTGCCACGACGGCTCGCGTTCTCGGCTTCCGCGCTGAACAGCGCCTTCTTGGTGCGATCGAGTTCGTTCTGCAACTCGGCCATCGTCCCCTGCAACTCACCGAGTTCGCGCTTGAGCGCGGCCGCGGCGTCGGTCGTGGCCTTGTCGACCTTCGGCGCTTCCGGGGCGCCGGCGGCCTTCGCATCGTCACGCTTGGCGGCCGCATCCTGCGTCGCACCGGTGCTGAGCACCTGATTGTCACGCGAACCGTCGCGGTACACCGTGACACCCTTGCACTTCATGTCGTACGCCATCTCGTAAATCGCGCGCACGTCGTCCTGCGTGGCCGCGTAGCCGAAGTTGGTGGTCTTCGAGATGGCCGAGTCGCAGTGCTGCTGGAACGCCGCCTGCATTTGAATGTGGTACACCGGCGCGATGTTGTTGGCCGTATTGAACACCGCCTGCCACTTGAGCGGCACATCGGCGTGCTTCACCGTGCCCGTCTTGGCGATGCGTTCCATGAGTGCATCGCTGTACCATCCTTCGGCTTTCGCGATCGTGACGAAATCTTCGTTCACGTCGGGCATCATCACGCCGGCCTGATTGCGCATGAACGCCACGGCGAACAACGGCTCGAGGCCGCTCGAGCAGCCGGCGATGATCGAGATCGTGCCGGTGGGCGCCACCGTGGTCACGTTGCAATTGCGCAGCAGCTGCATGGGGCGGATCCGCTGGCCATGCTCGTCGCGCGCGCACGTGTCGTCGGGGCCCCAGATGGAGCGCGCCCACTCGGGGAATGCGCCACGCTCCTTGGCCAGCCGCTCGCTCTCCTTCTTGCCTTCAACGTCGAGGAACTCCATAACGCGGCGGCCCATCTCCACGCCTTCTGCGCTGTCGTACGGAATGCCCAGACGCACCAGCATGTCGGCGAAGCCCATCACACCCAAGCCGATGCGACGGATGCGCTTGGACAGCGAGTCGATTTCCGGCAGCGGGTACTTGTTGACGTCGATGATGTTGTCGAGGAAGTGCGTGCTGAGCGCGATGTCGCGACGCATCGCCTCCCAGTCGACCTGCCCGTTGTTCACGTAGTAGCCAACGTTCACCGAGCCCAGGTTGCACACATCGTACGCCAGCAGCGGTTGCTCGCCGCACGGGTTGGTCGCCTCGTACGCCCCGAGATGCGGCACCGGGTTGTAGCGGTTCGCTTCATCGATGAAGAACACGCCCGGCTCGCCCGTGCGCCACGCACCGAGGATCATCTTGTCCCACACGTCGCGCGCGCGCGCCTGACCGGTCACCTGACCCGTGGCCGGATCGAACAGGTCGTAGCTGCTGTCCGCCTTCACCGCGTCCATGAACTTCGTGGTCACACCCACCGAGATGTTGAAGTTCGTGATCTTGGTGAGGTCTTCCTTGCTCGCGATGAAGTCGAGCACATCGGGATGGTCGACGCGCAGGATGCCCATGTTCGCGCCACGACGGGTGCCGCCCTGCTTCACCGCGTCCGTGCTCGCGTCGTACAGCTCCATGAACGAAATCGGCCCCGACGCCACGCCGGTCGTACTCCGCACCATCGCGCCCTTGCTGCGCAAACGCGAGAAGGAGAAGCCCGTGCCGCCCCCCGACTGATGGATCAGCGCCATACTGCGCAGCGTATCATAGATGCCGCTCTGGCCGTTGCTGAGCGCGTCATCCACCGGCAGCACGAAGCAGGCAGAGAGCTGGCCCAGCGGACGACCGGCGTTCATGAGCGTCGGCGAGTTCGGCTCGAACCGACGCTGCGTCATGAGGAAGTAGAACTCCTCCGCCACCGCCTGCACCGCGCCGTCGCTCGCCCCGTACCGACGGTCGGCTTCGGCCACCACCGTCGCCACACGCCAGAACATGTCCTCCGGCTGCTCCACCGAATTGCCCGACGTGTCCTTTACCAGATAGCGCTTGTCGAGCACCGTCCGGGCATTCGCGGACAGCGTAACCAGTCCTTCCGGTGGCGTGGCGGAGAAGGGCATTGATGGAGCTCCTGCTGTTGGCGTGGGGCAATGCAATGACGGACGGAACTCGACGTTCCTGAGCGCGTGCTCGCGAACAGGGCGGGGCGTCAAGCGGGCGGGTATGGTGCGTCCATTCGTGAGGCCGCACAAGTACCGCCGTAAGTCGTTCCCGGCGAATGGGTTGTACAAGGCATATCACGGATGTGCGCGACGCCGGAAGTTGTCCACCGCGGTCGGCTTTTGTGAGCGCCGCTACGGTCACGCGGGAGCGGACGCCACCGTTCCCGTAGCGTTCCGCTGTCTCGACAGTGCCGACAGCATCGCGCAACTCGTTGTACACCATGCGCCTTGCCATGTGCGGATCACATCGGCCACTGCAGCATCAGCACAGCACGCCGACACACCGCTCCGCTCCCCAATCACATTCCTACACCGCCCGCCAGAGCACGCTTGCTTGCAGTCACACCGAACGCAGGCAATTGCCCGCTCTCACGACTCGCGCCGTGGCATTGACCCGCTCCGGTGCACCTCTTTGAGCGCCACATACCGCGCCGCGTTGTCCAGCGTCCCGGCCTGCTGCGCCGCGCTCAACTGCCGCACCACCTTCCCCGGCACCCCCACCACCAACGACCCCGGCGGCACCTGCGTCCCCTCCGTAACCACCGCCCCGGCGGCAATGATGCTCCCCCGCCCGACCCGCACGTTGTTGAGGAGAATCGCCCCCATCCCCACCAGCACCCCGTCCTCGAGCACGGTGCCATGCACCACCGCCCGGTGCCCGATCACACAATCCTCCCCTACAATCGTCGGCTTCCCCGGATCCGCGTGCAGCACGGCCCCGTCCTGAACGTTGCTGCGCGCCCCAATCTCGATCCGCTCCACATCGCCGCGGATTACCGCCGTCGGCCACACGCTCACGTCATCCGCCAGGGACACGTCACCGATCACGACGGCGGTCGAATGAATCCAGAATGCTGACATAGAAACAGTATGGGGTAAGGAGGAACGAGTACGGCGTACTCAGAAGTATCCGCCCAACGTCACGTAGAACGCGCCGCCGCGCGACACATCCCGCGGGGCCACATAAGGCGCCGCCGCGCCGATGCGCAGCCGATACGGCGTGTCGTACTGCACCGCCAGATCCACCACCAACTCCGCACCGGCCGACGCCAGCCACCCGTCGCGCTCGCCCGGTCGCTCGCACACCACGTTCGCCGACCGCGCCAACGCGCCCGGACACCACGCCCGCGCCCCATCGCTGAACAGCGTCACCGACATCCGATCCACGAACAGCGTGAACGGACTCGGCAACCGCCGGAACAGCACCAACGGCGCGCGATACTCCACGCCGCCCGCCAACGCGCGCACACCACGCTGCGTGCCCGGTGCCACGCCACGCAACGAGAAGGTGCGCGACGGATCGCCGATCACCACCCCCGGCAGCAACTCGGCCGACTGCCCGCTCGTGCCGCCCACGCTGAACTCGGTGGTCGACGATTGCTGGGCCACGCCCATCGTGGCGCGCGTGGCGATCACATGACGCGAGAAGCCCGGCAGGTCGAGCGGCAGGTAGTGTCGCATCCCGGCCACCGAGCGCCACGCGCCCGACGCGGTGGGATCGTTCTCGCGCCAGCGGTACGCCGTGCTGCCACTCAGCGTGAAGCCTTCCTCCACCGAGATGCCGCGAAGGCCAAGGCGCGCCGTGCTCAGGCTGCCGTTCGCGAAGAACGACCCGTAGCGCGTGCCGGTGCGCAGCAGGGAATTCGGTGGGCCGAGCGCCGAATCCACATCGCTCGTGAAATCACGCAATTCGTACTGCGCACCGAGGGTGACACTCACCGAGCGACGCACGCGCGGGAGGCGCCACGTGCTCGATCCCGTCACGAATCGGCGACGCCGCGCAATGAATCCCAGCGTGGTCCCCGAGTCGTTCGCCGCGCGAAACGTACCATCCCACTCCTGCTGCGCCGACACGTCGAGCAACTGAATGCCGAGCCCCGCGTAGCGATACGACGCGAACGCATCCGTCTCGCGCCGCTGCGGCTCCACCAGGGCGTTGGCCGTCCACGAATGGCGCCCCAGAATGTCGACGCCACTGGTGGACGCGCCGTACGTCGCGGCACCGTTGCGCCCTTCGCCGACCAGCGGCATCCAGTAGCGCGGCACCAGCTGACGCAGCGGTGCGTATCGCGTGGCCACGGCCGACGACGCGCGACCACCCAAGTCGGCCACATTCGGCGCCGAGATATCGGTCGCGTTCTGGCGCGGGTACCACGTGGAGCGGGCGATCGCGCCGGCGGTGTCGAGTGGTGCCCACGACACGTGATACCCATCGGCGCGATAGAACAACGCCGCCACGCGCCGGCCGTCGGGCGACACCGTGGGATCGAACACACCGCTGCTCACCGACGATGCCATGCGCACATCATCGCGCTCCTCGCGCCAGCGCATCGTGTCGACTGGCGCTCCAGGTGCCGCGATCGGCGCCGTCTCGAGCTGCGAGCGCCCGCTGCGATCGCTCACCCACACCAGCCGCGTGCCATCGGGCGTGAAGCTCGGACTCGCGAAGACCCCGCGGGCTCCCGCCACCGCGATCTGGAGATCGCCACTCACATCCATCACCACCACGCGCTGCTCGCCGGTGGACAGCAGCTGCACGGCCGCGATGCGCTGTCCGTCGGGCGACCAGCGCGGCTCGGCCCATCGCTCCGACGGCATGTCGGGCGTGATCGGCACGATGCTCCCGCCCGTCGCACTCACCCGCACCAAGCGCGTCCGATCGGCGCCGAGTTGGACCGCCACGATACTGCCATCGGCGCGCACATCGGGCTGCGACAGCCGGGCGCCTTTGGTCAATCGTGACTCCGCGCGGCGATCCGCTCCGCGTGAGCGATACAGATCCGAGCGCACGACATACGGATCCAAGCGCTCCGACTGCGCGAACACCATCGTACCGCTGCTGTCGCCGGGCACGGGAGCATTCACGTCGAGCGTGTTGCGCCACGCGAGGCGGCGTGGTTTACCCACGTCGGTTCCACCAGCCGCTGCGATAAACAGCCCGGTCACGTCGCGCCCGTTGCTCGCGCTCCAGACGATCGAATCGGTGCCCACCCAACGCGGCGCAGCGGCGTACCATCCATTGGCGCTTACCGCATGCCACAGGCTGTCGCCCGGCAGCGCGACAGTCGCGCGTCGCAGCGAATCGGTCATGCGCGCCAACAGGCGGTCGAACGACGCACCGAATGCCTGCCGACTGTTCCGGCTCAGCAGAAAGGGCACCACGTTCGCCGCCGTGATATCCACGTAGCGCCGCATGCCGCCGTCGCGCTGCCGCGCCGATTCATTCATCAACAGCGTTCCCCAGCCATAGGCGGTTTGCCCGCCGGGAAACTGCGACGTGGACAGACTCCACCGCTGCGGCCCCGGCACGAATGCATCGCGAACCGCCGTGCGCGCAATCATCGAAAAGTCGGTGCCTAGGCTGCGCCCGCTCCCCGTGAGCTTCGACTCGTAGTGCACCGCCAATCCTTCCTTCACCCAGCTCGGCGTCAACGCATTCGGAAAGAACAGCGGATTCCGGCCGAACACCGCACGCCCCAACGCCCACGCCCCCCGCGCGCGGTCGATCTGAAAGATGTGCGCCATCTCGTGGGTGATCACCAGGCGCAGCCATTCGTCATGAAAGCGCAATTCGCGCAGCGCGATCGGCGGCACGGCGTAGACCACCACGCGATTGGTCGGGAACACCTGCGCGTAGCCGTTGCTCGCGTCTACGTTGTCGGCAATGAGCAGATCCACCGGACCCGCCGGCGGCGCCAATTCACGCGATAACTGCGCGTAGGCGGTCTCCGCCAGGAAGGCCGCGCGACGCGCCAGGGCTTCCTGATCGGGGCGGAAGTGCACGCGGAAATGCGGCATGGCGATGGTACGCATGGCACCGCGCGGATCAACCTGTGCGTCGGCCGCTGGCGCGATCGCCAGCAGCAGGCACAGCAGCAGGCACAGCAGCAGGCACAGCGGCATCACCGTGCGTACCAGAAGTCCTCGCATCGCACGCATCGTCCGTATCACGGCTGCAGCACGGGCGCAAAGATCCGGAAGTAGCGCTCGAGCCCCGCCACGAGCGCCTCGGCGTACTTCCGCTGGAAGCCGGCATCACGCATCGCTGCTTCCTGCTCCGGCAGCATCAGGAACAATCCCTCCGCCAGCGCCGACGGGTACCACGTGGGACGGGCGACGGCCAGGTTCTGGTAATGCACGCCCAGATCGCGCAGTCCGAAACGCTTCATGAGTTCCTCCTGCACCGGACGCGCCAACGGCTCGCTGTTCTGGTGGTAGAAGAGTGTGCTCGTGCCATTGGCGGTGAAGGGATTCACGCCGTCCGGCAGCGCATTCAGGTGCACCGAGATGAACGCATGCGCGTTGGCGCGACGTGCCGTGACGCCGCGCTCGGTCAGTCCCACCGGCGCGAGCGATGTGCGCGTCATCACGACCATGGCGCCACGCGCCCGCAGCAGTTGCGCGACCTGCTCCCCCACCGGAAACACGGCATCGCCTTCATACAGACCGGTCGGCCCCGTCGCACCGGCAGGCGGATGCCCCGGATCGACGGCAATCGTGAGCCCCCGCAGCGGATCGGCCGCATCGATCAGCGGCGGGCGGCGTACCCGCAGCACGAACTGCCGACGACTCTCATCCCAGATCGATTGCCAGCCGAACACCGGCTGTGACAGCGTCAGCGTGATCCGCACGCGGTCGCTCGTGACCTGATCCCAGCTGATGCGACGCACCAGCGTATCGTTGCCGAAGATCGGCGAGATCTCCGGGTTGGCCTGCACGCCGTACAACGTGAGCACCAACGTGCGTCCATCGGGTTCCACGAGATGGGCCGGGCGATCGCCGGTGCCAATCGCCACGTCGACCCACTCCGCGCTGGGGGTCACGCGGAAACCGCCCGTCACCCGGCGCGGCATCGCGGTCCCCTCGGGCAACAGGGCCAGGTCGTCGCTGTCCACCCACACATCCAGCGTGCCATCAAGACGGATGCGCGTGTACCCCTGCTGACGCCCAGTGACTTCCACGACCGTGCCGTTCAGCAGCATCCACTTATACGTACCGTCCACGATCGTGCGCGCATTGACCACGCGGTCGGTATCGCTGCCAACCGTGGAGGGGCTGCGCAGCATCGCCAGCACACGCGTATCCACCGGCAACACCCGCACCAGCGGGACGCGCAGTCGCACCGTGTCGCTGCCACGAGTAGCCAGCAGGCGCGGCGCGCGGACACTGTCGGCCAGCAGAGGCGCGGCAATGTCGGTGGCAAACACCGACGCCATGTCGTCGCCGTTCGCGTCGGTCGGTGCCGCCACGAGTCCGTTGCCGCGCACCATCGGCCGCAACACGCTGTCGCGCCCTTGCACCATCACGATCGCGTTCGCCGGTGCCCGCAGACTCACCCTCACGTACTCGTCGCGCCGCGCCCACAGGCCACGTACCGGTAACACCGAGTTGCTGTCCACCCGCAGCGTGCCGGTGCCAGCCAACGGCGTGCGCACCGGAAGCCGCACCCGCACGGTGCGGCGGACCGTGTCCGCCGCGCGCGCCACCACCAACTCGTAGCGCAATGCGCCAGCCGGCGGATTGGGCAGCCACGCCAGAAACGCCCCGTTCGGCGCGACAGCGACCGCCTGACCGTTGATCGCGAGCGACACGTCGCCGCTGCCGAGGCTCCCCAGTACGAAGTTCGAATCACGGCTGGTGAGCAGCTGGTTGTCCGCCGGGTAGCGTACCCGCACGTCGATTGGCGCCCCACGTACCTCCGGGACCGCCGGCAACCCCGCGACGATCGTCGGTGGCGTCACCAGCGGTCGTGGCGGCGCCACCGGTGGCGTCGGACGGGCGCAGGCGCTCAGCACGAGCGCCGCACACAACAGCCGCAGCGAGCTCGGCATGGTCATCGTTCCGGGGGAGTTCGTCATCTGGTCGAAGCTGACGGACCGCGACGCAGTCGTCCAGCCATCGAGGAGCGGTGTGCGGCCGATCGGTGGGGGGCGAGCGGGCCCGAACGCGCAGGGAACGCAGGAAATTGACCGAATTTCCCCGAACGATTTGACCCATCGGTGAATCGAACCCCATTTTACACCGGTCTGCGGATCAGCCGCCGGCATCAGCCTCCCAACCGGCACTGACGCCGGCGGCTGGCAGAGAAGGCCGGGTTGCAACTCCCGGCGTTCCCGTCCGTACGGACATCCGTCCCCCTGTGCGCACCGGCCTGCTCCCTGATGCTGTGACCGCTCCCGTCTCACATACCGAACGATCACCGGGTGACCACCATGTGGTCGCGCGCGTCTTCGCGCTTACCGACGTCGGACGTACGCGGGAGCACAACGAGGACACGTTCCTCGTGGCCGATCTCGAATCGGGATCCACGCTCGACTTCGCGGACGGGCACCACGACATCACGGCCGACGCGCATGGGCTGCTCTTCCTCGTCGCCGACGGCATGGGCGGTGCCGCGTCGGGCGAACTGGCCAGCAGCATGGCCAGTACCCTCGTGCTCGACGCGCTGCGACGCAGCTGGACGGAGGCGGTCCCGTCTCCCGTGGGGTTCGCCGAGGCGCTGCGCGACGCCACCGTGCTCGCCAACGCGCGCATTCATCAACACGCCCGGGAAAACCCAGACCACCGTGGCATGGGGACCACCGCCACGATCGCGGGATTGTTCGGCGATCACCTGTTCCTGGTGCAGGTCGGTGACAGCCGCGCCTACATGGTGCGCGCTGGCGATGCGCAGCAGCTCACCAAGGACCAATCGCTCATGCAGCGACTGGTGGAAGCCGGCGAGCTGACGGCGGAAGAAGCCGAGGTCAGTGAGCGCCGCAATATCATTTTGCAGGCCCTCGGCCCTGAAGCGCATGTCACGATCGATTTGACGTATCAGCAGGTCCGGCGCGGCGATACGCTGATTCTCTGCAGTGACGGGCTCTCCGGCCTGGTGCGCGCGTCGGAACTTGCGCGCACCGCCGAGGAGGAGTCGGATGTCCGTACGCTCTGCACGCGGCTGATCGATCGCGCCAACGCCCTCGGTGGCCATGACAACATTACGGTGATCGCCGCTCGGTTCGAGGGGGACGCCCTCGCCCCCGCGGGCCACGGCGATGCCGTTGGCTACAACGCGTTCCCGCTCGCGGGCACGATGAACGACGAAGCAGGTGACCCCCCACCGCCGCTCCGCGACGCGCGGGCCACGTTCAAGAGTGATCCGACACCGACATTTGGAACGCCGCTGCCGTCGCGGGCGAGTCTCGCCGCCGAGTTCGAACGCGCACGTGCGGTCGGCGATCGCACGCCACTGGGCGCCCCGGCACCGGTGATTGCGGAACGACGGCGCGCGGTGCAGCCAGTGCTGCTGGTACTTGGCCTCATCGCACTGGTCGCCGTGATCGGGTTCCTGTTCGAACTGTTCGGCTAACCGCTCGCGGTCACTTCTTCTGGCGGAGCAGACCGCGTCCGGCCGCCTGCTGCATCACCCGATCGCCGCCCCACGCCAGCACCGTGGGGTGCGTAATGTGCAGCTGCGCGACCCAGCGCGGATCGCCAAGACCGATGAGAATCACCGAGCGCTGCAGCGCTTCGGCCTGCGCCACAAGGGCATGCACCTGCGCGACCGTCTCCGGCAGCAGCGTCGTCCGTCCCTTGCCGGCCACGTAATCGGCGAAGAGGGCGATCACGAATGGTCCCCCGCTGGCCGGTGTCGGTGCATCGACCAGTCGCGCGTCGTTGCCAGCAAGACGCATGGCTTCGGCGAGGCCCGTGCGCTCGACCGACGGACCGTTCGGAACGTGGTCGTCGTCGACGATCGCGATTTCGGTGATCGTACCGACGGGCGGGAGCGGTCCATGCTCCACGCGAAGGACCCTGTCGGCCAGCAAGGCGCCCCACGCCGTATCGGCCCCGCTGGGGCGACGCCAGTCGTTCGGCGGTGACGCCCACTGCGCCCACTTGAGACGGCGCCGCACCGAGTGCTTCACCCGTTCCGGCTCGAGCGTCCCGTCGTCGTAGGCGCGTTCGAGCGCGTGGAGTGCCTCATCGAGATCGCCCGGGGCGAGGAGCACGTCGCAACCACCGCGCACGGCGAGCACCGCGGCCTCCGCCGGTGTGCGCCCCTCCACCGCCGCCGCCATCGTGATCGCGTCGGCCACGATGAGATTCTCGAACTTCAGTTGCTGCCGAAGCAGCCACTGTAGGATCTCGCGGGAGAGCGTGGCCGGGACGCGGGTCGAGTCGAGCGCCGGATACACCGCGTGCGACGTCATCACGCTGGCCACGCCGGCGGCGATCGCCGCCCGGAAGGGCTGCAGATCCTGCTCTTTGAGCTGATCGGCCGGTGTGTCGACCGCCGGCAATTCGAGGTGGGGATCGCGTGTCAGGCGCCCCATCCCGGGAAAATGCTTGGCACACGCCAGCACCCCCTCCGCCTGACAGGCTTCGATCCACGCCGTCACCAGCAGCGCCACTTTGCGCGCATCAGTGCCCATCGCCCGCGTACCGACAATCGGATTCTCGAGCAACAGACTGAGATCGCACACCGGCGCGAGATTCCAGTTCACGCCGATCGTCCGCGCTTCACGGGCTGTCAGACGCGCCGCACGACGCAGCGCTTCGATGTCGTCGAGCGAGGTAATGGCCGCGAGCGGTGGGAGACCGGTGGCACCGGCGAACTGCTGCCCAGCCCCACGCTCCAGGTCGGCCGCGATCAGCAGCGGATGCCGCGACTTGATCTGCAGTTCTTTCGCGAGCGCGCGCACGCCATCCTGCTCGCCACCCACCAGCTGAAAGCCGCCCACGCCGAGGGCGAGCGCCTGTTCGATGAGCGGACGCGTGTCGGCAAAGCCGCCGGAGGGCGACCAGCGAAGCACAGGGATGAGCAACTGCGCGAGTTCACGACGGGACTGTTCGCTCATGAGCGACTAACGGACGACTGGAGTGAGCGAACCTAGGATGCGCGGACCTCGCGCCCCCGTTGCGCTGGGCACATTGCCGGCGCGGCCCGAGAGGTGGAGATAGCCCAGCAGCGCGAAGGCAACCGCTTCCTTGGCCTCTCCATCGAAATACAACCCGTCAAAGATACACACCTGCGCCCCGTTTTCATGCGCCATCGCTGCGCCGACCATACGGACGAGCGTCGGATTGTGCGCACCACCCCCGGACAGCACGATGTCGTGCACCGGCTC
Organism: Gemmatimonadota bacterium; assembly: GCA_947462095.1. Taxonomy (GTDB): domain Bacteria; phylum Gemmatimonadota; class Gemmatimonadetes; order Gemmatimonadales; family Gemmatimonadaceae; genus Gemmatimonas. The sequence goes on along the minus strand of CANHNQ010000004.1, from coordinate 33,114 downwards.
GGGGATGAATCGGCGGTACTGATCGGCCAACGAACGCGCCGTCAGCGCGGTCGCGGTCGCGACCGTGTCGGCGGGCGCGGCCCCGGCCAACTCGCAGTCCTGAATAAACTGCGCCACATACGCCCGTGAAAAGAGTTCGCGCCCGGTGCTCTTGGGCGGCGCGGCATCGAAATACGGATGCCGGAGCGCCGCGTCGACCACCGACTCGATCACCCGGCCACCGGCAGCGATCGCGCCGTCACGATCGTACGGCAGGCCATCGTACAAGGCCCGTACCACCCCGTCGATGATCACGACGCCGGGGCCGGTATCGAACGCGCGGACCGATGCCATCGTGCCGGCATCGTGGCTGTTCGCCGGCGGCACCACGGTCACGTTCCCGATGCCGCCGATATTCTGCAGCGCGCGCCACTCCGTGTCGTGCGCGAACAACATGCAGTCGGCGATTGTGACGAGCGGCGCGCCTTGTCCGCCCGCGGCCACATCACGAGATCGGAAATCCGACACCACATCGCACCCGGTCCGCTCCGCGATCCGCGCGGCATCGCCCACCTGCCACGTGCTGTGCCCCGGCTCATGCCACAACGTCTGGCCGTGCGATGCCACCGCCGCGACCTCGTGCGCAGCCACACCGGCATCTGCCATCGCGGCCAGCGCAGCATCCGCCATCCAGTCGCCCACGTCGGCCTGCACGCGGCAGTACTCACGCGCCGTGCCCAGCTGCATCGCCTGCTCGAGGCGCGTGCGCTCGCCGTGCTGGTAGGCGCGATGCGTAAATCCCAGCAGCTCGCACTGCACACGCCCCCCGGGGAGGTCGCGAAAGCGGGCCACCGCCGCACTGATCCCATCGAGCGACGTCCCCGACATCAGCCCGACCAGAATGCGTCCGCGTTCGTGGCGTACGTCGGACAACGTCAGACCACCGGCGGCGGTGCGGTCGGCACGACGCGTCGCACGACGCCCTGCCCTTCCGCGAGACGCAAACGCGCCGTGTCGGCATCGATGTGCAACGCCTGCATCACCAACGCCAGCTTCACGTGGCCATCGGCCCGCACCAGCAGCGCCCGGGCTTCGTCACGCGACAATGCGGTGACCTCCATGACGATACGCTCGGCGCGATCCTGCAGCTTCACGTTCGTGGCGCGCAGATCAACCATGAGGTTGCCGTAGCTCTTCCCGATGCGGATCATCGCACCGGTGGTGAGCATGTTGCACACGAGCTTGGTGGCCGTGCCCGCCTTGAGGCGCGTTGAGCCTGTGAGCGCTTCGGGACCGACCACCGGGAGCATGCAGATGTCCGCAACCGCACGCATCACGGCCGGTGGTTCCGTGCACGCGATCAGCAACGTGCGGGCACCGAGCTCGCGCGCGCGCGTGAGCGCCCCGCGTACGAACGGCGTCGTGCCCGAGGCCGCGATCCCACACACCACATCGCCGGCCTGCACGGCGTGCGCATCCATCACCGCCGCGCCGGCGACCGGATCGTCTTCCGCGCCTTCGATCGGATTGCGCAGCGCATGATCGCCGCCGGCGATGATCCCGACCACCATGGCCGGGTCGGTGCCGAAGGTGGGCGGGCACTCGCTGGCGTCCAACACACCGAGTCGCCCCGAAGTGCCGGCCCCCACATACAGCAGCCGTCGGCCACGGCGGAACGCCGCTTCGATCAGCGCGATCGATTCCGCGATCGGCTCGCGCTGGGCGGCCACGGCGTCGGCGACGCCCTGATCTTCCACGCTGAGGAGATCCACGATCGCGAGCGGCGACGCCAGGTCAATGTCCACGGTGCGCGGATTGCGACGTTCCGTGACACGGGAATCGTGTGTCGGTGCGGGCACGGGAGCGGAAGCGGGGTCAGGGGACACCACACGCTCAGCTGTCTTGTGCTCGGGGCGCGGGGTATGTTCCAGTGGTTGCTGCCGACCATGTGGGCAGCACGAGCGACGGCGCGGTCTCACCTGCGTCGCTCTCGTCAAACTTAGGAGTCGCCATGCGCGAATCGCAACCCGCGTCACCGAGACGTGCGGTGTTACCACCAGCCCTCCACGCTGATGATCGGCGCGCTGGCCCGCGGCGGCGCGCGGCGGCACTCGGCGGCGGTGCGATCGCCATGTTCCTCATCCTGTGCCTCACGGCCACCACGCTCGCGGCACAGATCCGCGGCCGTCCTGCGGCCCGTGCGCCCGACGCTGGCTGGTGGTTCTCCGGCGGCGCCGCCGCCGTGATCCTGAAGGACATCAGCGACGGTGCCACGCGCTCCACGTGGACGTTCGGCAGCGATCCGCGCTGGCAGATGCGCGGCACCCTCGAAAAGGCGCTCGACGAGGCCACCACCGTCGGTGTATCGGCAGGCTACGGGGTGGTCGACCTCCGGCTCTCGCCGATGACCTACACGGCCAACAAGCCGCCCACGTCGCCGGCGCTGCCCGCGGCGTGTACCACCGGGTGCGATGCGCAGACACAGCTCTGGTCGCTCATGGGACAGTTCCGCAGCGGCGGCGGCGGTGGATTTCACACGCTGTTCGAAGCGGCCGGCGGCATGACCGGGTTCCGTGACATGCGCGTGCGCGCCGACAGCACCGGCGCGGCCGGCATCGCGCTCGGCCCCGCGAAGGGGCAGTACGACCTCTCCGGCACCCTCGGCGCCGGTTTTGGCTACGGGCTCTCCAGCCATCTGCACATCGCCCTCGTGCAGGAATTCGGGATGGGCTGGCACGCCACGACCGATCTTCCCGATGGGATTGGTCGGACCTGGCGCGTCCGCACCACCCGCGCATCGCTGCGTTTTGGATTCGGCGCACATCGCTGACGCGTCGGTATCCGCCGCGTCGTCACTTGACTCCACGATTCACGCATGACCGTCATGACCGTTCCCCACGCACGCACGTCGGCCCTCGCGCTGCCGCTGGCACTCGCCCTGTTCGGTGCCTGCACACCACGCTCGACACCGGCCGCCGCCAGCACTGCCGAACCGACGCGTGCGGCAGCGCGCTTTCCCGACGGCTGGCGTCTCACCGCCGGCGCGTCCTCCACGTTTGCGGCGCAGACGATGGCGGTCAGCAACAGTCCTCAAGCGAGCGCCGCGGCCGCCGACATCATGAAGGCCGGCGGGAACGCCGTTGATGCGGCCGTCGCCCTCGGCTTCGCCCTCGCCGTCACGTGGCCCGAAGCCGGGAACATCGGCGGTGGCGGGTACACCATCGTGCACATGGCCGACGGACGCTCGGCGGCCATCGACTATCGCGAAGTCGCGCCACTCGCCGCGACGCGCAACATGTACCTCGATGCCAACGGGAAAGTCACCGATCGCAGCATTGAAGGACATCTCGCGAGCGGCGTGCCGGGTGCCGTGGCCGGGCTGAACCTCCTGCTCGAGAGGTACGGCACGATGCCCTTGTCGCGCGTGATGCAGCCGGCCATCGCGCTGGCCCGCGAGGGCTTCGTGATTGATACCGCCTTGGCGGGTTCGATGGCACGCGCCGCCGCGACGGTGTCGCGCAACAGCCCGGTCACGCCGTACTTCCCGAACGGCACGGCGCTCCCCGCGGGCGCTCGCCTGGTGCAGCCCGATCTGGCACGCACGCTACAGGCGATCGCCGACAACGGCGCGAAGGCGTTCTACGAGGGATGGATCGCCGACTCGCTGGTGGCCGAACAGCAGCGCGGTGGCGGTGTGATCACGCGCGCCGACCTCAAGGCCTACACGCCGGTGCCACGCAACGCGATCGCAAGCACCTACCGCGGCTATCGCCTACTGGCAATGCCGCCCTCGTCGTCGGGCGGCGTCACGATGACGGAAGCGCTCAACATTCTTGAGCAGTCCGGCACGATGCCCGCGTACGGCAGCACGCGGTGGTTCCATCTCCTCGGCAGTGCGTTCCAGCGGGCATTCATCGATCGCAACAGCAAGCTGGGCGATCCGGCCTTCGTGAAGGTGCCGATGGAGCAGCTCACCAGCAAAGCGTACGCGAAGTCGCTGGCTGCCACGATCGACGACGCGCGGGCGACCCCCACGAAGACGCTCGAGCCCAAGATGGCACAGCCCGTGCGCGAGCCGGAGCACACGACGCATTACGCGGTGGTCGACGCGCAGGGCAACGCCGTCTCGACAACCACCACGCTCAACAATTCGTGGGGATCGGGCGTCTGGGTACGCGGTGCCGGCTTCATGCTCAACGACGAAATGGACGACTTCGCCGTGCAGCCCGGAACCGCCAACATGTACGGTCTCGTGCAGGGCGAGGCGAACGCCATTCAGCCCGGCAAGCGCATGCTCAGCGCGATGTCCCCGACCATCGTGCTCGACAAGTCGGGGCGCGTCCTGCTGGTGGTCGGCGCGGCCGGCGGCCCGACGATCATCACCGGCACCACGCAGGTGATCCTCAACGTCATCGATCATCACATGACGCTCGCCGACGCGATGCGCGCCCCGCGCGTACACCATCAGGCGCTCCCCGATTCCCTCACCTACGAGGACGGCGGCATCCGGCCGGCCGTGCTCGACTCGCTGCACGCCATGGGCTACGCCATGCGGAAGCTGCGCGCGCTGGTGAACATCAACGCGATCATGCGTGTGAACGGCGGATGGGAAGGCGTGCCAGAGCCGAGACGGAGCGGCGGCGCGGTGGGATACTGAGGGGAGGGACAGCGAACGGCGCGAAGAGTGAACAGCGCGAAGAGTGAACGGCGCCATGAATGAACCGCGCCATGAATGAACCGCGCGAAGGTGAACGCCGCTCATTTTCACGCCGTTTACTCTTCGCGCCGTTCATTTTCGCGCCGTTTACTCTTCGCGCCGTTTACTCTTCGCGCCGTTCGCAGTACCACTCACGGCGTCGCCCCCGGTCGTACCGTCACCGGCGCATCCAGCGTCGCACTGATGCCTGCGCCCGCATTGATGCACGTGTCGAAGTTCGCGGTGGCCGCCGCGGCCGCTGTCCCGGCCGCCGCACCGGCCGCCGCGCCGATCACCGTGCCCTTGGTGTTCTTGCCGATGATCTGCCCCGCAATCGCACCCAGAATCGCGCCGCCGGCTACCTTCTTCGCGTCCGTACCCTTTGAGGCGCTGCGCACGCGCTCCGCCGACGCCGTCTGCACCGTCGCTTCCAGTGGATACGTGCGACCACCATAGGTCACCGACACCAGCTTCACCGTCAGCGACGTCTGGTCGTTCGAATTCTTCGCCGATTTCGCGTCGGTCACTTCAAACGTGCCCGTCGCGCCTTCGGGAATCACGACGCCGTTCGTGGCCGTCACCGACTGCTCCAGCGACGCCGTGAACTTCTCGCCGACCGTTACCGTGTTGCTGCACACCTTGTTGTTCGCGGCGAAGCGCAACGACGTGCCAGCGGCCACGACCCCCGTGATCGGTGCCGGGGCTGGCGCGGGCGTTGCCGCAGGTGCTGACGCAGGTGCTGCCGCAGGTGCTGCCGCAGGGGGTACGGCTGGCGTCTTCGACGGCGCCGAGGGCCTGGGAGCGGACGACGTGCGACGCGGCGTCGGCGTGGGCGGCGTGGGCGTGGGCGCCGCCGCGGGAGCGACCGGACTCGGCGGCGGGGTGACCGGAACGTCCTGCAGCTTCGGCTGCGCCGAATCCGTCGCCATGGCCAGATCGCGGCCGAGAGTGCTGTCGCTGTTCAGCGAGGCATTCCCGGCACCCTTGTCGCCACAGGCGGCCAGCGCCACCAGCGACACCGCGGCCAGCATCATCGTGGGACGTGAGGACCGAATATATTGACGCATACACATACTCCTGAGAAAGGGACGCGGGACACGCCCGGGACATGATCAACGGTCGAACGCGTCGCGGTGCGACATTCGGAGCACGATGAACGGAAGTGACCGCATGATGCCGCCGATACCGGCACGTCGCGCCCTGCGACGCCTGCTCCCATACTACCACCCATACCGGTGGCAAGTTGCGTGCGGGCTGTCATCGGTCGTCGTGGCGGCCTTGCTGGCCAGCGTCATTCCGTCCCTGTTGCAGCGTGGCGTTGACGCGATCCGCGCCGGCGCAACAAGCGGCGCGGTGATGCGCCTCGGCGGTGTGATGCTACTCGCCGCGATCGCAAGCGGCGTGCTACGCTTCACGATGCGCCTGCTGCTGAATGCGATCAGCCGCCGCATCGAGACCGACCTCCGCCACGATATCTTCGCCCGACTCAGCACCCTCGACGCCAGCTGGTACGCCCGCTGGCGCACCGGGGATCTGATGGCCCGGCTCACGAATGACCTGAGCGCCGTCCGCATGGCCGCCGGACCGGCCGTGATGTACCTCGTGAACACCGTCTTCGGCGGCCTGTTCGCCATGATCATGATGGTCCGCATCAGCCCGCTGCTCACGGCCGTCGCACTCCTCCCCATGATCGGATTGCCCGTCCTCATGATGCGGCTCGGACGCCTCGTGCATGACCGGTTCGAGGCCGTGCAGTCGCAGTTCAGTCAGCTCACCACCCGCGCGCAGGAAAACCTCTCGGGAGTGCGCGTAGTCCGGGCCTACCGGCAGGAGCAGGCCGAAACCGCACGGTTTGTCACCCTCGGCGACAAGTACCTTACCGCCAACATGCAGCTCGCCAAGCTGAACGGCCTGATGAATCCCGGATTCGGCCTCTTGGCCGGTCTCGGTGGCGCCGTCACCATCGGCGTCGGTGGGCGACTGCTCATTCAGGGTCAGGTCACCGTGGGCGGCTACGTCGCCTTCGGCATCTATCTTACCCAGCTCACGTGGCCACTGATCGCGCTCGGTTGGACGACAAACCTCTTCCAGCGTGCCGCCGCGTCCATGACTCGCGTGCTCGAGCTGCTCGACGCTGTGCCGATCACCGTGCAGGACACCGGCACCGCCATCCTCGCGGCCGCCGTCGGCCCGGCAGCGGCCCGGCAAGGCGGGCGCAGTGTCGAGTTCCGGCACGTGTCGTTCCGGTATCCCCGCCCCGTGATCGTGAGCGAAGACGGCGCCGCGCGCGATGCGAACTACGAGCACACCCCCGACGGCACGGCTCCGGCCGACTCGCGCTGGATCCTGCGCGATGTCTCCTTTCGCATTCCGGCGGGGGGCACGTTGGCCATCGTGGGAACGACCGGGTCAGGCAAGAGCGCGCTCCTGGATCTCATCCCGCGCGTCTTCGATCCGCAGGAGGGACAGGTGCTCCTTGATGGCATCGACATCCGGGAACTGCCGATCGGTGTGCTCCGCGCCGAACTGGGCTATGTACCGCAGGAAGCCCTGCTCTTCAGCGAGACCGTGGGCGAAAACATCGGGTATGGGCTCGACGCGCCAGACCGCGAACGCCTTGAGCAGGCGGCCGCTATCGCCCAGTTGCGCGAGACGATCGCCGGACTCCCCGACGGCGTCGACACGCGCCTCGGCGAACGCGGCATCAACCTCTCCGGCGGCCAGAAGCAGCGGACCGCGCTGGCCCGCGCGCTGGCCCGCGGCCCCCATGTCGTCCTGCTGGATGACGCTCTCTCGGCCGTCGACACGCACACCGAGGCGGCCATCCTGCATGAACTGCGCACCGCGCTCCAGGGGCGCACCGCGCTCATCGCGTCACACCGGGTGAGTGCCGTCCGCGAAGCAGACCACATCCTCGTGCTCGACGACGGCCGCATCGTCGAGCAGGGCACGCACGACGAGCTGGTGCGCCTTGGCGCGCGCTACACGCAGCTGTTGCAGCGGCAGCAGCTGCTCGACGCGATCGAGGCCGCGTAGGGACCGAACTGCCGTTTACAGACGCTCCACCAGAAACGCCGGCGTGAGCGGCTGCAAGATGGCGGCGAGCCGTTCGAACCACCCGGTGAACATCAGCACGCCAACCAGGATCAGCAGCACACCGGCAATCCGATTCACGAGCCCCAAATTCTTCTTGAACTTCTGGAAGAATCCGAGGAAGCGGTCGAGGGCGAGCGCGCTCAACAGAAAGGGCACGGCCAGCCCCAGCGAGTAGAACGACAGCAGGGTGATCCCCTTGCCCAGCTGTGACTCGTTGGCCGCCAGCAGCAGAATCGCACCGAGGGTCGGCCCGAGGCACGGTGTCCAGCCGGCACCAAAGGCGATCCCCACCAGAACGGTGCCGAGGAAGCCGATCGGCTTGTCGCTGAGATGCACGCGGCGTTCCTGCTGCAAGGCGCCGATGTTCAACACGCCGAGCATCCAGAGCCCCATCAACACCATGAGTGCGCCACCCACCCGGGCGATCCACACGCGGTAGGCGAGCATCAACTGACCGAACGCCGTCGCACCGGCACCGAGTGCCACGAAGATGAACGAGAAGCCGATCACGAACAGGACGGCGTGCGTGAGCGCCGCCCGCCGCGAACGCGAGACGTCGTCGAGTCCCATACCCGTAATGAACGTGATGTAGCTCGGGACCAGCGGCAGCACGCACGGACTGAGAAAACTCAGCAACCCCGCGGTGAACGCAACCAGAACAGTCAGGGAATCAGGAGCCACGACGCGCACTCGCAGAACTGGAGGGATGTCCGCGACGGCAGGTGCCGCACAGACCATAGATCACAAGCCGGTGACGCTGCCGAGAGAAGTCATGCGCCTCAGCCAGCAGCGTCGTCATGCGTTCCAATCGTTCGTCACGAAACTCGGTGACTTTGCCACACACCGAGCAGAGCAGATGTTCATGATGCGGAATGCCACGCGACGCTTCGTAGCGCTTGAAGCCTTCGCCGAAGTCACGTTCGACCACGAGTCCGCTGCGCACCAGCACCTCGAGCGTACGGTATACCGTGGCCGTACCTGCCGTCGCCCCCAGTTCCCGCACCTCGCGCCCGACGTCGTCGGCCGACAGGTGCCGGTCGGTCCCCAACACGACATCCGCAATCGCCAAACGCTGCGCCGTTGCCGGGAGATTGTGGTCGCGCAGAAACGCGCGAAACGCCTCCCGGTCGGCGGCGATGGCGGCATCACTCGCCGACGCGTCGTGCGAATCGCTCATGCGGACGTCCGGTCGAATCAGACCGTGGGGTACGGCACGCGGAGTGCCCGCGCCAGCTGCGGCGCCGAATAGCGCACGATCTCCGATTCCTCGCCAGCGCGGCGCTGCACGCCGCGCACCACGAGGTCGACCGTGATCAACGGCGCATCCGCTTCCGCGACGACGTCCGCTTCCCACTTGCCGCGCTCCGGCCCCTTCTGCACAAGACGGTAGCGCGCCGTATACACCGTGTGCCGGAGACGAGGCACCGGCGCCGTCTCGATTACCGCGACATCGTCGAGTGCGTCATCGTGTGCGTCATCGTGTGCGTCATCGGCGGCGTCATCGGCGATGGGCTCGGCGATCACGTCGACGTCGAGCACATCGGTCATGCCCTCAGGCGTGGCCTCGGCATCGGCGTCACCCTCGAACTCAGCCATCACCTCGGCCTCATGCTCGGCGACGACCTCGGCGTCCGCGATCACCTCCGCCGCGACGCTCTCATCAATCACGACGTCAACCAGCGTGATGCGGGCGGCGTCGAACGGAAGCTCCGGTGCAGCCGCCGGTTCGACCACGACCACCGGCACCCGTGCGGCGATCACGGCAATCCCCGTTTCCACTCCGCCCTGACGCAGTGGGGAGAACAGATGCAACTCCTCGATGCGATCGAGCGGCACGTGCGCGAGCACCACCTTCAGAAACCGCTCCGCAATCTCGGAGACCGGTGCATCGGCACGATCGGGCAGCTCAGGCGCAACGGCCTCGGGCGCAACCGCTTCAGGAGCAACCGCTTCAGGCACGACCACCGCAGGCGCGACGTCGTCAGGCGTGTGCGCAGCGTCGGCAGCCGTCTCCGTCGCGTCGATCTGCGCCGAATGCGGCATGTCGTCGGGAACGGTCATCTCGGTGGGAAGCGTCATCAGGTGAATCAGGTGATCGGAAGGAACGGATGCGGCGACGTGCCGGCGCGTGATGCGCGAATCCGGCGCTGGCCGTCGGCGCCAAGCACGATCTCGGCGTCCACGTGGGGCTCCAGTGGCAGCCGCCAGTCGCCATCGATGCGCACGTCGGTCGGGAGATTCGTCGTCGAAAAAAACCCGTCAGGCAGCACGCCGTTCGCTGGAGCGGGCACGAACCGGGGATCAGGTGCCGGCGAAGGCGGCGACGTATCGAAGGCGGGAGGACGAAAGCGCGTCACCTCCGAAAGATCACCGACCGCGGCACCGTCGAACAAGCCAAAAGCCGGATTGGCCCCCCGTGCCCTCCAGAACCATCACGGTATCTCAGCACTATACAATTGCCTAGCAAACGACTATCAGGGCACCGCCCCCATGTCGTCCCCTGGCGCTGAACGCACCTCGCGATCCGGCGGCGTTCGTTCAGGATGATGTCGCGGCCGCGGCCATCGACGTGATCGCTGCGGCCGCTTTCGTCAGCACCTCGGCCGGCTGCACCAGCGACACGCGAAAGCGCCCGCGGCCGGCCTCACCGAAGGTGATCCCCGGCGTGACGACGACGCCGGGCCCCTCGATCAACGCATCGACCCAGCCCCAGTCGTCGTAACCGGCCGGGACCGGGAGCCACAGATACATCGTGGCCTTGGGGGACTGCACATCCCATCCCCCCGCCTGCATGGCGTGCACCAGCGCATCGCGCCGCGCGCGGTACTCCGCGACGATCGGCGGCACGATCGCTTCGTGATGCGTGAAGGCGGTCGCTCCGGCCATCTGCGCCAGCGTCGTCACGCCGTACCCGATGTTCGATCGGTAGGAATCCAGTTGCGCGATCGCTTCGCGCTTGCCCGCCACGAACGCAATGCGCACACCCGCCATGTTGAAACTCTTGCTGCACGTATGCATCTCGACGGCGACCCGCGACGCACCGGGCACTTGCAGCACGCTGGGCACACGGTAGCCGTCGAACGACAGCTCGCTGTATGCAAGGTCGCTGATCAGCAGCAGGTCATGACGCGCGGCGAAGTCGACCAGCACCGCGTGGTCCTCGAGCGTGATCGTCGCCGTCGTGGGATTGCCTGGGTAATTCACGATCATCACCCGGGCCCGCGCGAGGTCACTCGACGCCACCGCCTCGAGATGCAGACGCCCGTCGGGCAGGAAGGGGACGCAGACCGGCTGTGCTCCCGCCAGCATCGTCGCGCGAGCGTATACCGGGTAGTACACCTCGGGGATGAGCACCACGTCGCCCGGATTCGTGTGCGAGAGAATCAATTCGGCGATCCCCTCCTTCGATCCGGCCAGCGCCAGCAGCTCGGTCCCGGGGTCGATGCTCACCCCGAAGCGGGTGTGTAGATAGCCCGCCACCGCTTGGCGAAAGAGCGGATGCGCCCGGAACTCCGGGTAGCCACTCAACCCGCGATCGGCCGCGGTGCGCTGCATCGCCTCGATCACGACGTCGGGGATCGGCCCGTCGGGACTGCCGATGCCGACGTCGATCAGTGACTTGCCAGCGTCGCGCTGCCGGCTGCGGCGCGCATCGAGTTCGTAGAACACATACGGCGGAATCGCCGCGAGCGAAGAAAGCGACATGAGGGAAAGTTACACCGCTGGCCGCGGCGACAGGGGTTATCTCGGCCGCTGGTCGATCACCCGCCGGGCCTTCCCCACCGACCGCTCGATGCCGTTGGGCTCCAGCACCTCCACGCGGCAGCTCACACCGATCATCGTCTTGATGCGCTGCTGCACCTCACGTGCGGCAACAGCACGGTCGGCGGCCGCGAATGCAGGAAGCAGCTCGCAACGCACGACCACCTCGTCCAGCGCGCCCTCGCGCGACACGACGAGCTGATAGTGCCCCGACAGCGCCGAGTGCTGCAGCACGAGCTCCTCGACCTGCGTGGGAAACAGATTGACGCCGCGGATGATCAGCATGTCGTCGCTGCGCCCGACGATCTTTCCCATGCGCCGCATACTGCGCGCCGTGGGCGGCAGCAGGCGCGTGAGATCACGCGTCCGGTAGCGGATCACGGGCAGCGCCTCTTTGGTCAGCGTAGTGAACACCAGCTCGCCCTCACTGCCGTCGGGGAGCACCTCGCCGGTGTGCGGGTCGATGATCTCGGGGTAGAAGTGGTCCTCCCAGATCACCGGGCCGTCCTGCGTTTCCACGCACTCGCTCGCCACTCCGGGGCCCATCACCTCCGACAGACCGTAGATGTCCACCGCCTTCAGACCGGCGCTGCCCTCGATATCGGCGCGCATCGCCTCCGTCCAGGGTTCGGCGCCGAAAATCCCTACCGATACCGACATGGCCGATGGATCCTTCCCCTGCCGGCGGAACTCCTCGATGATCACCTGCATGTAACTCGGCGTCACCATGAGAATGTCGGGACGGAAATCCTCGATCAACTGCACCTGCTTCTCGGTCTGGCCGCCACCCATCGGGATCACCGTACACCCGAGCTTCTCGGCGCCGTAGTGCGCGCCGAGCCCACCGGTAAACAGCCCGTAGCCGTACGACACCTGCACCATGTCGCCACGACGTCCGCCGGCCGCGCGGATACTGCGCGCCACCAGATCAGCCCAGCGGTCGATGTCACCCTGCGTATAGGCCACGACGGTGGACTTCCCGGTGGTCCCCGACGACGCATGCACGCGCACGACCCGCTCGCGCGGCACGGCGCACATGCCGAAGGGGTAGTTCGCGCGCAGATCGGCCTTCGCGGTGAACGGAAACCGGGCCAGATCCGCCAGCGACCGGCACGCCGAGGGATGCACGCCCGCCGCATCGAACGCCTGACGGTAGTGCGGCACATGCTCGTAGGCGTGCTGCAACGTCCACTGTAGCCGCTGCAGCTGCAGCGCCTGCAGCTCGTCGCGGCTGGCGCGCTCGATCGGCTCGAGCTCGGCGGGGGTGGGATGAAACACCGGCATCGGCGTCGTCTCCGGAGGAAGGCTGGCGATCGGGACGCGGAAGATATCCGCGCCTACAACAGGGACACCGGGTCCCGGTCTACCGTGAGCCGCAACTCGTGCAGCTTCGGTACCGGGCAGCGCTCGGCGATGTAGCGCGCCACCCGCGTCATCAGCTTCGGCTGCGATGACTTCAGCAGAAAATGCCACCGCCAGCGGTCCTTGATGCGATCGATCGGACACGGCGCCGGCCCCACGAACACCAGATCGCGCAACCCCTGACGCTCCACCAGACGCTGCACCCAGTTCGCCGCCGCCACCGCCGTCGCCGCCGTCGCCGCCTGATCGAGCCCGCTCACCATCACGTTGGCGATGCTCACGAAGGGCGGATAGGCCGGCATCCGACGTGCGCCAAGCTCCTCACGGACAAATCCGGTCACGTCGTGCGTGATCGCGTGACGAATGGCGTGGCTGTTGGGCATACGTGTCTGAATGATCACGTCGCCTCCCTTGGGACCGCGCCCCGCGCGCCCCGCCACCTGACTCACCAGCTGAAACGTCCGCTCGGCCGCCCGGAAGTCGGGGAGATTCAGGCCGGTGTCCGCATCGACCACACCCACCAGCGTGACGTTCGGGAAGTCGAGCCCTTTCGCGATCATCTGCGTGCCCAGCAGGATGTCCACCTCGCCGCGACCCACGCGATCGAGAATCTGCGTGTGCGCCCACTTGCCGCTCGTGGTATCCACATCCATCCGCGCGATTCGCGCTTCCGGAAAACGCTCCGCCAGGACGCGCTCCACCTGCTGCGTGCCGAGCCCGCGCCGCCGCATCGTGTCGGCCGAACATTGCGGACACAACGCCGGCACCGGCTGCTGATGCTGGCAGTAGTGACACACGAGGATCTCGGGCACGCGATGGTACGTGAGCGAGATGCTGCAATGCGGACACACCGGCACATCGCCGCACGCATTGCACTGCATGAACGACGAATAGCCACGACGGTTCAGCAGCAGCAGGCTCTGCTCGCCGCGCACCAATCGCTGCTCGAGCGCCACCAGCAGCGCCGTGCTGAACACACCCAGGGTTTCGTCGAAGGGGGCATTCGGGTTGCGCGCCTTCACCGCCTGCTTCAGCTCCACGCGCATATCCACCACGGTGACCGGCGGCAGTTGCGCCCCGCCGGCCCGGTCGGGGAGCGACAAGCGAATCGCCTGCCCGCGATCGGCGCGCTCCCAGGTTTCCAGACTCGGGGTCGCGCTGCCGAGCACCACCACGGCGCCTTCAGCGCGCGCCCGCACCATCGCCGCTTCGCGCGCATGATAGCGCGGCGTCTCCGACTGTTTGTAGCTGCTCTCGTGCTCCTCGTCCACGATCACGACGCCCACGCGCTCGAGCGGCGCGAACAGCGCCGAGCGCGCCCCCACCGCAATGCGCCGTTCACCGCGACGCAGCGACTGCCAGGCATCGAGCCGTTCGCCGTCGCTGAGCCCCGAATGCAGCACCGCCACGTCGTCACCGAAGGCGCCGCGGAATCGATCGACCGTCTGCGACGTGAGCGCGATCTCCGGTACCAGCACAATCGCCGTCTTGTCGCGCTGTTGCAGGATCGCGCGCAGCACTTCGATGTACACCAGCGTCTTGCCGCTGCCGGTGATACCGTGCAACAGGAAAACCTGTCCCGGGTCACCCGCGAGGATGGCGCGCACCACCTCGCGCTGCGCCGCACTCGGATTGGGGGGCGGCAGCGTCCCGGCGCGATCGGCGAAGGGATCGCGCTGCTGCACCTCATCACGGATCTCCACCAAGCCACGCTTGGCCATCGCGGTGAACACGCCCGCGCTGCAATTGGCCTGCACGCGCAGCGACTCCAGCGGCGCGGCCCCGCCCTGCGCTTCCAGCAAGTCGTACACGACCCGCTGTTGCTTGGTGCGGGCGAAGGCCTGTTCCCGCTGCAGCAACGATGGCAGCTCCATCACGATGCGCACCATGCGCTGCGTGCGCGATGCCGGCGCCGGTGCCTTGGCCGAGGTGAGCGCCGTCGGCAGCATGGAGCGCAGCGTGAGGCCGAGCGGGGCGGCGTACCAGTCGGCAATCCATCGTCCCGTCTGCAGCAACGACAACGGCAGCGACGGGACGTCGTCGACGACCGCCTGTATGGGCTTGAGTGTGATGCCGTCGGGCGGCTCAGTGGCGCCAAGGCAGATGCCGATCTCCGGACGATTCCGGAACGGCACCAGGACGCGGGTGCCGGGCGCGATCGGTACGGCGATCCCCTCCGGCACGCGGTACGTGAACGTCCGGAAGAGGGGCGCCGCCAGCGCCACCTCAATGCAGCGCGACGCGCTCGCTGACGCGTTCGCTGACGCGCCTGCCATCGGGGTGAGCAGGGCGCTGAGTGGCGGGGTCAGCGGCGCTGCACGCCGAGACCCGGCGCGTCGCTGAGGGTGACTTGCCCCTTGGGAATCGACGGGCCGGTGAACGGGTCGTCGGCCAGCAACGCCGCGCCGTCGAGATCGGCGTCGTCGAGCAGCGGCGAGAAGTGCGCCGCCGCCGCGATCCCGAGCGTCGTTTCAATCATGCAACCGCACATCACCCGCATGCCGTGCGCGCGCGCCACGGCAATCATGCGCATCGCTTCGCGCAGGGAGCCGCACTTGGCGAGCTTGATGTTGATCCCGTCCACCGCACCCGCCAGCTTGGGGATGTCCGTGGCCACGAGGCACGATTCGTCGGCGACCACCGGAATCGGCGAGCGTTCGCGCACGAACCGCAACCCCTCGATGTCGTGCGGCGCCAGCGGTTGCTCGAGCATGTCCACGCCTACATCGGAGAGCGGCTGCAGCATGGCGAGCGCCTGCTTCGGCGTCCACGCTGCGTTCGCATCCACCCGCAGTGTGGCGTGCGGCGCCTCCTCGCGCACGATGCGCAACACGTCGCGATCCCAGCTCGAGCCCAGCTTGATCTTGAGAATCGGATACGACGCCGCATCGCGTACCCGCACCCGCAGCGTTTCCGCGTCGGGGGCAATGCCGATCGTGAACGTGGAGCGGGGCGCGGCCTTGGCGTCGAGTCCCCACATCTTCCAGAGCGGCACGCCGAGCCGCTTGGCGGCCAGATCGTGCAACGCGGCACTGATCGCGCAGCGCGCCGCCGCGTTCCACCGGAGCGTCTGTTCGAGTGCGCGCTCGATGGCGTCAATCGACCAGCTGTTCGCCTTCTCGAGCACCGGCGCGAACTGCGCCATGGCCGCCATCACGCTGTCGGCCGTTTCCCCGTAAAACCGGCTGGGCGCCGCTTCGCCCCACCCCTCCGCGCCGTCGTCGTCACGCACGCGCACCCACACCACGCGATACTCGCTGAAGCCGCCGCGCGCGATAATGAACGGATGCGTGGTATGTACCGTGAGGATCTCGGCGTGCAGTTGCATGGGACCGGCGGTCTCGGTGGTGGTGAGTCAGAAGGGCGTGAGCCCCGACGGACGGGACGAGCGGGCCGCGCGCATGTCGGCGTCCGGTGCCTGCCCCAGAAACGCAATCAGCGCATCCGCCAGTTCAAAGCCGCGATCGTACCGATCGACGGATTGCTTGGCCAGACACTTCATCGTAATCGCACTCAATCCCGCGGGGATGCGCGTGTCCACCTGATCGGGCGCCAACGGCGCCTCATGCACGTGCTTATACCCCACGGCATACGCGTCTTCGCCGTCGAACGGCGGATGCCCCAGCAACATTTCGTACAACAGCAGCCCCACCGCATACAGGTCGCTGCGCCCATCCACCAACTTGCCCATGGCCTGCTCGGGCGACATGTAATGCGGCGTCCCCATCGCGCGACCGTTGGCGGTGAGGCGCCCGTGAAAGCGCGCCGTCGCGATGCCGAAGTCGGTGAGCGCCACGTTCCCGTCTTCGTCGAACAGGATGTTGTCGGGTTTGATGTCCCGATGAATCACGCCGTGCCGGTGCGCATAGTCGAGCGCGCACGCCACCTGCACCGCAATCGACGCCGCCGAACTGGCCGAGATGGTTTTCCGGCGCGACAGCAGATCCGCCAGCGATCCACCCGCGTAGTACGGCATCGCGAGATATTCGATGTCGCCCGCAGTGCCCATGTCGGCGATGGCACAGATGAACGGATGGATCAGACGCGCGGCGGCTTCGGCTTCGCGCCGGAAGCGCTCGCGCATCTCGGGCTCCTGCACCAGCGACCGGTGCAGCACCTTGATCACCAGCGGGCGTCCCAACACGGCATGCCTGGCCAGATACACGTGCGCCATCCCGCCGCTGCCCAGCCGCTTCACCACCGTGTAGCGATTGCCCGTGGCCACGCGCAGTTCGCGCAGCTCCTCGTCGGGAATGTCGATCGGTGGCGCCGAGACGGCCGGGAGCGGCACGCCACAGCGCGTGCAGCGCGCTGCCGCCGCTCGGTTCCAGGTCCCGCATTCAGGGCAGAACATCTGGCGAAGTCAGCAAGAGTGTGGGAGAGCGGCGGACAGACGGGCGCGTCAGAGCAGCCGGCGGCGCCGGAGGTACAAAAGTAGCAGGCCACCCAACCCGAGCTGAACGACCAGCAGCACCCAGAACCCGTGCGGCCACCCCGACAGCGGGATGCGCGAGAAGTTCATGCCCCACATGCCGCTCACCACGACGAACGGCAGCGACATCGTGGCCACGACCGACAGTGCCTTGGTCGTCGAGCCCAGTCGATTCGACACCTGCGTGAGATAGGCGTCCATCGTGCTGCTGAGAAGGTCGCGATACGTGTCCAAGGCATCGTTGATGCGCAGCACGTGATCGTAGATGTCCCGGAAGTACAGCTGCACGTCGGTCGTCAACAGCGAACTCGGCCGGTTCGTGAGCACGTTCATCACTTCGCGGGTGGGCTGCAGATAGCGTCGCAACGACAGCACCAGTCGCTTCACGTGAAAGAGATCACGCAGCGCCGTCTCGTCGAACGAGACGAACACGCGCTCCTCAAGTCCGTCGATGAATTCGTCGATCTGCTGCAGGATCGGGAAGAAGCTGTCGATCGTGTCGTCGAGGATCGAGTGCAACGCCCGCTCTACGCCGCGGGCGAGCAGGTCGGGCGACCGGCGCAGCTGCTCCGAGACGCGATCGATCGACGCCATCGGCCCCGCGTGCACGGTCACGAGATAGTGCGGCCCGAGGAAGCAGTACAGGTCCTTCGTTTCCAGATCGTAGGGATCGTCCGTATCGCTCGCGAGCGCGACACCACGAATGATCACGAACAGGAACCCCTCGTACTCCTCGAGCTTGACGCGGGAATTGGGATTCAGCGTGTCCTCCACCGCGAGCGGGTGGAATCGGAACACATGCTCCAGCATCGCATGCTGCGAGCGCACGCTCGAGTCGATGTCGACCCACATCGTGCCTCCCTCGGCCAGCTGCTGCGCCAGCGCACGCGGATGGGCGTCGAAGACGTCCTGGCCCGACGGCGACCGGTAGATGCTGCGCGGCGGCGTGTCGGGCGGCTGGTCGAGCGAGCGGCGCGCCAAGGGTGCGGTGATCGTCACGAGGGAATCATGGTGGCTCACCGGCCGTCAGGCCAGCGCCGCCAGATGCACCAGCACCGCCTGCGCAACCGGCTCGGGGGCATACCCCCCCTCCAGAGCGCTCACCAGCCGACCGCCGCACCAGCGCTCCGCCCGATCCACCAGCCCGCGGGTCATGGTCGCGATATCGTCGAACGTGAGGGTGAACGCGCCCAGCGGGTCCCCCTCGAGACAGTCGAAGCCGGCGCTCAACAGGATCAGGTCGGGGGTGAAGCCGTCGGCGGCGGCATCGACGGCCCCCAACAGCGCCTCCACGTACTGCGACGACGGGAGCGAGGGGGCCATCGGCACGTTCCACACGGTGCCGTGCGGTCCCCGGTCGTCGGCCGCGCCGGTGCCGGGATACCAGGGCCACTGATGCATGGACACGAAGTGGATGCGCGGCTCGTGCTCCACCAGCGCTTGGGTGCCATTGCCGTGGTGCACGTCCCAATCCACAATCAGCACGCGCTCGCATCGCGTCGTGGCCAGCGCGTAGTGCGCCGCGATCGCCACGTTGCCGAATAGGCAGAAGCCCATCGCGCGGTCGCGCAACGCATGATGCCCCGGCGGACGGACCGCCGAGAAGCTGCGCGGCGCGCGCCCGTCGAAGGCCATGTCCACGCCATCCAGCACGCAGCCGACGCCCGCAACGGCCGCGTCCCACGAGCCCTCACTCACCACCGTGTCGGGATCGAGCCGGCCCCCGCCGGACTGCGCCATGTCGCGCACCGTCGCGATGTAGCCCCGGTCGTGCGCCAGCGCGAGTTCGTCGTCGGTGGCATGGCGCCCCTCGTGGTGCTGCAGCGCCTCGAACAGCGGCTGATCGTGGCGCAACGCCCGCGGAATGGCGCGCAGTCGCCCCACATGCTCCGGGTGATCCCACCCCGTGTCGTGCCGACCGCAGTCAGAGTGCGAGAGAAAGGCCACCTGTTGCTTCATACCGTGCACCCGGACGGGGGAGTTTTATCGATGACCGCGCAAACGCCGGGACGCCCACTCGCCCAGCAGAGCCACGGCAATCACCATGAACAGTAGGCCGGGCGCCGCGCGCAGTCGATCCAAGACGTCGATGAGGGACGGGCGCGCACGCACCCGGAGCGGCAGGGCGGCGCTGTCGGTACGCACCGCCCCGCCAAGGCGCGCCACGAGGTCGGCGTAGGGCGCAGCATCCCCGGGGTAGGCGTCGGCCTTGGCATCGGCCTCCGCCGCCGGCACACCGGCCGCCAGGGCCAGCACGTCGGCCCACCAACGCCGATGTTGGGCGGCGCCATCGTCGGTGCCCTCCATGCGCCAGTGCCAGCTGTTGCGATAGGCGCTGGCCACCACGCGTCCGGCACCGACGCGCTGCGCCACCAGCACCGGTCTGGCGGGCCCCGGCGCCCACGACTCACCCCGCACCACCGACGCCCCGGGGTTGGCCACCAGCTCCCACGCCTCGAGCCCGCGCGCCGGCGTCTCGCTGAGCAACGCGCCGGCCACCGCGCCGCGCACCGACAGCACGCGAGCGGGGCGGATCGCCGCCAGCGCTGGGATGCGCAACGCATCACCGCCGAGTACGAGCCCGCCACCCTGTTGCACGAATCGACTGATCGCCGCCGCGTCGACCGGCATGCTGTCCAGCAGGACCACCACGGCGTAGCGCGCCGTGTCGAGACGCGCCGGCGCGCCCAGCGTGACCGCCGCGCGCGGCGACACGCGCAGACTGCCGTCCACCTGCCACCCCGCTTCCTCGAGCGCCGCGGCCACGAACTTCGCGTCCCAGCCCGGTTGCGCCATCAGCATCACCCGTCGTGTAAACGTGGGCACGCGCACCGACACGCGGGCCTCCGACGCCCCCACCGACGCCCGCAGCGGCGGCGACACACTGGCCAGTCGCCACCCCACGCGACGCGTGTTCACGAGGGAATCGAGCGTGCCACCGGCGTCCCGCGCCACGAGCGGCAACACACCGGCGCCCGCCGTAGCCCCCACCGCGCCCCCCGCAACGCGGACGTCGACCGCACCAGAGGGCCCCGCCACGGCCGTCGCCGACAGCGCGAGCCCGGCGGCCCGCGTGCGATCGATCCAGCGCACCGTGAGAGCGGCACCATCGGCGGTGCCCAGCAACGCCCGCGCGCGCGCGCCGGGCACCGCCGGCAACACCACGGTCACGGGCGGCGGCTGCGTGTCGCCGGCCGCCGCCACGATGTCACGCACCAACGCGTTGGTGAGCACCGTCGCGGTACTGTCGGCCACGTCGGCCGCCGACCACCGCCGCACGGCGCCCCCACCACCCGGCACCCCGGATGGTGCCAGCGCGACGTACAGCGCCGCCGCCAGCGCGAGCCACGCCACCGTGCGCAGCGCGCGCTCGAGCAGCAAGCGCCCGGGGTTCGGTGCAGGCGCCATCATCGGGTCAACGCGTAAACGACCAGATTCACGGCAAACTTCGTGTTGTCGATGGACAGGAACCGCTTGTTGTCGGGATGGAAGCTCCACTCCGAGCTGTAATCCTTGCTGCTGTACAGCACGGCGATCCGGCCGTTGCGCACCACGGCATCGAGCTGCTCGTGCACGAGATTGTCGCCCCACCCGTTCATTTCGTGCGAGGTGGTCGGCGGCCCGTTCTCGAACACGAAGAAGCTCCGATACAGCTCGTGCGTATTCGGCAGCGGCACCAATGGCCCGGCCACGCGACGGATCTCCTCGCGCACCGTCTTGTGAAAGGCACCGTCCACATCGTGGTTGTGATCGTCCACGAACAGCAGCCCGCCGCGCGCGAGATAGGTGCGCAGCACGTCGGCCTCACGCGTGGTGAAGCGGACCGGCAAATGCCCGGTGAGGAAGAGCAGCGGGTACGCATACACGGCTTCTGACGACAAGGGCACCGTGACCCCCTGCGGGCGCACCGGCAGCGACGTGTAGCGGGCGATCGAATCGATCACGTTGGCCGGCAGCATCGGGGCGGAGTCCCAGTCCCCTGACTCGTACTGGGCCGTCGCGAACACGAACGGTTCCATCGCGGGCGTGTCGCTCATCGCGGCACGCCCCGTGACCAGGCACCGGCCTCGGTACGAACAACGCCACCCAGCACGCGACGCGCGCGCACGAAGGCATCGGTCGCATCGCCGCCGCGGCCAAGCGCGTCAAGCGCGGCACCGACGGCCGCGGCAAACGCCGGTGAATCGCTGAGAGCCTCCACGCGCAGAACGGCCAGCGAATCACGGGCAGCCGACACATCGCGCGTCACCAACTGCGCGGCGACCACGAGCCGCGCGGCCCGGCGCGCCTCACGCGGCGGCAGCGCCTCGCGCGCGCGCCGCAGATTCGTTGCCCCCGTGTCCTTACCCGCCAGACGCACCTTCGCGATGTCGATAATCACCGTGGGCGGCTTGCCGCGCAAATAAAGCCGTTCCGCCGACCGGGCCCGTTCGATGGCCGCCAGCGCCAGCCGCATGTGCGGAATCGCCGCGCGGGGATCACCCTGCTCGAGGGCACGCCCCGCGTCCCACATGGCGTTGTACGCTTCCAGCAGCGGCTGGTTGATCGCGATCACCGGCGAATCGTCACCCTCCTCCAGCACACCACCGGCGTTACCGCCCGACAGCGCGAGCTTCCCCTGCTGCTGCTCCACACCGTGATCGTGCCCATCGCCCGCGGTATGCGCGTGTTCACCGCTCGCGTCGCCGCTCAATCGCTGGAACACCACGTCGCCAACGGCCTGTCGCAATCGCCCCTGATCGCGCGCCAGCTTGATCGATTCGCTCAACAGCGCCGTGCGCGCCAGCGACGCCCGTTGCTTCTCGAGCTTCTCGGTGAGCATCAGCAGCATGCGCTGGCTGAGCAGCGACTTGTCGACCTCGGGCGGCGGCGCAGGCTCGACCGCCACCGAGTCGTACTCGGCGGCCCGCGCAATCCGGAACGAACGCGTCTCACTGCTGCCGTACTCGCGGCTCGCGGCCGGATGCGCATCCCGCGCGATGGCGCGGACATGCACGATGTCCCCGGACACGAGATTGAGCGCGGCGAGGTCTACCGTGGCGCGGATCGTGCCCGTCCGGTCTCCCGCGAACGTGCGCGCGCCCAGCGGCACCGTACGCGCCGTGAACCGCTCGCCTTCGCCTGAACTGACGATGAGTTCGAAGCGCGCCTGCGCCAGACCGATGTCATCGCGCACGGACGCCGCCAATGGCACCGAACCCTCGGCCGTACGGAACACGCTGTCGCGTGCCGGCTGCAGCAACGACACCGCCGGAATGGAATCGGCACGCCCCTCGATCACCAGCAATCGCGCGCGACCGCCTCGGTCGAGCCGCAGTGTGACCGGTCCGTCGGTCGCCACCGTTCGCACCAGCCACCCGTTCCCTTCCGTGGTGGGCATCACGACCCGCTCGCGGCGCGCACGCGCGAGCGTATCGGCGGCGTCACCCACGAGGCGCGCGATCACGTGCTCGGGCATCGGGCCCGTACCGCGCAACTGCACCGTGCTGCCGCTCACCGCCGCCACGTGCTGCACATCGCCCAACTGCTGCGGCGCACGACGCATGTAGGCCGGTGCTTCGACACGCACCTGCCACGCCCCGAGGGGCGGAGCAGGCGGCGCCAGCGCAGAATCGCCGGTCACGGCGCGAAAGCCCGCGCCCCCCG
Organism: Gemmatimonadota bacterium; assembly: GCA_947462095.1. Taxonomy (GTDB): domain Bacteria; phylum Gemmatimonadota; class Gemmatimonadetes; order Gemmatimonadales; family Gemmatimonadaceae; genus Gemmatimonas. The sequence continues at coordinate 10,141 of CANHNQ010000004.1, read as the reverse complement.
TGCCTCCCGCCGCGCTGCGGCGCACCAGCGCACCGATCAACAGCACCACCAGGGCGCCAGCCACGAAGAGCGTCGGGCCGAGCAGCTGATGCCGGGCCGAACGCCGCAGCGCGTGCGGCACATCGGTCTGCGCGAGCACTGCGCGCGCCGAGGCCTGCAGCAGCGGACTCTCGGCCGTGGCGCGCGCCGCCGTGTTCGCCGAGGCCTCGTCAGGCGACGTCCGGAGCCCGACCAACGCCTCGACCAGGGTGACCAGCGCGAAGCTCGCCGTCGGTACGGCGGACGCGCGCTCTTCGATCCACAGCGCCGCGCGAATGTCGGTGATGCGGCGCGCATGATTCGCGGCCAGCACCCAGCTCACCAGCAGCGTCGCGACGAGCGCGATCGCCACGACCATGCCGGTGCCGCGCGCGGCAACGATCGGCCCGTCGCCTCGTGCCAGCCCGACACCATCGACCACGATCCACGCCGACAGGGCGATGCCGCAGGCGAGGAGGGTGGCCCGCACGTACACCAATCGAGTGAGTGCCCGGCGGACCCCCGCCACCGTGGGAAGGAAGGTCGTATCGCTCATGACGCGGCCCGCCCCGTGAAGCCGCGCCGTACGACCTGCTCGGCCAGCAGCGCCACGGCGGCGAGTGCCAGCAGCACCGCAGCCAGCCATGCCGGCTGTTTGCGTCGTGCGGTCGCACCGAGCGCACGGAACCGGCTGGCCTCGGCATACGCACCCGCGGCTGGGACGCCCGATACGCCCCCCGCCGTGCCCAGCGGCTCGCGCGGCGCCGGCACGGCACGCCCACCGCACGGGGCCCGCAGTGCGCGAAACAGGCCATCCGCCGACGCCGATAGCAACAGATCGCTCCGCTCGGCCACGGCGATTGCGACCTCACGCACGCACGATACGCCACGCGTCCGCTCCACCGCCGCCACGACCCCATCGCTCCACCAGGCGATTGCCCGCAGGCTGTCCGACGTCTCGGGGGGCAGCGCCGTACGCACCCACGGCGCCACCAGCGCCAGCCCCTCGGCGACGACGGCATCCACGGAGTCCAGTCCCGGCGCCGTACGCCAGCCGATCGGCACGCCACTTACGGGCCAGAATACCGTCACACGGGCGCCATTTTCCCCAGAAGTGCGCTCAGCCGTGTTCGCGCGATGCACGATCACGTCCGGCGCATCGGCCTGTGGCGCACGGGCGCCGCGCGACGCGAATGCCGCATCGACCGCATCCATTCCCGGTGACATGTCGGCACGCAGCACGCGAACGGTTCTGGCCGCCATTGCCGCCGTCGCAGTCGTGTCCGACACCGCGCGCCCCGCAGGCACCAACCGGATGCGCGCGGGCCACTGACTGCGCCAAGCGTCCCAGCCGCGGCGCGACCGCACGACGTCCGGCATGACCACGGTGAGGGACAGCTGCACCAACGATGCATTCCCTTGCGCCTGGCGCGCCGATTCGCGGATGCCGGCGGCGATCGCCACCCCCGGATCGTCCGATACCCCGTGCACCCACAGCACCGTCGGCGGCAACGGATTCGTCAGGTCCCCCCCAGACGTCGCAGCCGCGACGCGCGACACCAGCGTCGACGAATCCGCCCGCAGCGTGCGGTCGATCACGATGATCGACGACACCCCCGCGCCGCGCGTACCGCAACGCGCGCCGGCCAGTGCCGCCCCGGCCGCCAGCAGTGCGATCACGCGCAGCAGCAGCAACGCCACATCGTTTGGCTTCGCCTGCCGTGACACGGCGCGTGCGGTGCGCTCCGGGATGAAGCGCGCCGTCGGCAACAGGAGCGTCCGCGGCTGTCGCACGGACAACAAGTGCAGCGCGGTGATCGCCAGCGCCGCCGCCACGGCGATGCCGAAGACCCAGGGAATCGCGAAGCCGATCATCGAGTGAGCCGGCGGTGGATCACGAGAGCGCCAGCCCCGCCACGACCGCGCGTACGGCACGCGCCGCGGCCACGTCCGTCACGACCTCGGTATACCCGGCACCGAGCGCACGCCACTGATCGCGCACCTGCGCACGGAACGCCGCAAAGCGGGTGGCGTAGCCGGTGCGCACGTCGACGCTGGTCACACGCGACACGGCGGCGTCTTCCGGATCCTGCGCCCGCACCACCTCCTCGGGGAGCGCGAGCTCGTCGCGCGCCACAATGTGCACGCACTCCAGCATGGCACCACCAGCCGCCAGGACCGAGGCATTCCGGATCGTCGCCTCATGATCACCGAGACTGTCGGTCACGAGCACGCAGCGCGCGCTCACGGGCACCTGCATCAGTGCCGGCGCCAGCGCACTCGTCCCGCCGGGGCGGAGGGTATCCAGCGCGCGCGCGATCTCGCGCACGGTGCCGCGCCGCGTACGTGGCGGCATGCGCAGCACACCGTCGGCATGCAACGCCATCACGCCCACCGGGTCGCCCGATGCATGCGCGACGGCGGCCAGCCCGACCGCAACGGCGCACGCCATGCGCCATTTGCTCATGCCACTCGCTGCCGGAAAGTCCATGCTGGCGCTCCCGTCGAGCACGATCCACGTGGCCAGCAGGGCGCGGTCATCACTCAACCGCACGAAGGCCCGATCGCTGCGCGCGAGCAACTTCCAGTCGAGCGCGCGCGGATCGTCGCCCTGCCGATACAGTCGATACTCCGTGAATTCGCCCGCCGTGCCACGCTGCCGCGACCGGTGCGCGCCCGAGGGCGCCGCCGCCACGGCGCGCCGCGCCGGCCAGCGCACACCACGCAGGGCATCGAGCAGCGGCCCGTAATCCACGCGCATCACCGCCGGACGATCAGGCCGGCAGCGCGCTGCCTGGCGCGGCCACGTGCGACAACAGCGCCTCGATGATCGGTTCCGCCGAGACGCCGTCGGCCTCGGCGGCGAAGTTCGGCAAAATGCGATGACGGAGCACCGGCATGGCCACGCGACGGATGTCGGCCGGTGAAACCGCCGCACGCCCGGCCAGCAACGCGGCCGCTTTCGCGCCGAGAATCAACGCCTGCCCCGCGCGCGGTCCGGCGCCCCAGCGCACATACTGGCGCACGATGTTCGGTGCCGACGCTTCCTGCGGCCGCGTGGCCCGGACGAGTTTTGCCGCGTACGTGAGCACCAGATCACTGCACGGTAACTCGCGCACCAGACGCTGCAACGCCAACGTGTCCTCCGCCGAAAACACCGCGTCGATCGGCGCGCCGCGCTTGCCGGTGGTCGTGCGCAGAATCGAAATTTCGTCGGACTCCGTGGGATATCCCACGCGGATGTCGAACAGGAAGCGGTCCAGCTGCGCTTCGGGCAGCGGATACGTGCCCTCCTGCTCAATCGGATTCTGCGTGGCGAGCACGAAAAACGGCTCCGGCAGCTTCATCGTCTTCCCCGCGGCCGTCACGCTGTGCTCCTGCATCGCCTCCAAGAGCGCCGCCTGTGTGCGTGGCGGTGCGCGATTGATCTCGTCGGCCAGCACGATGTTCGCGAACACCGGCCCCTGTACGAACCGGAACGCGCGCGACCCACCCCCGCTCTCCTCGAGAATCTCCGTCCCCGTGATGTCGCTCGGCACGAGGTCGGGGGTGAACTGAATACGCCGGAACTCGAGCTGCATCGCGTCGGAAAGCGACTTGATCATCAGCGTTTTCGCCAACCCCGGCACACCCACCAGCAGGGCGTGTCCGCCAGCCACCAGCGCCATCAGAATCTCGTCGACGACCGCATCCTGTCCCACGATGCGCTTGGCAATCTCGCCACGCAGCCGCTGCACGGCCGCCAATAACGACTCCGCCGACCGTTCGCTCACCGGACCGGCCGACGCCGGCGTCCCGTCACGAATAACGTCGAGGCATCGCGCGCGCCCGCCAGCTGAAGCGACTGCGCCTCGTTCGTCACTTCGGCGCCATGCAGCTTCACCAGGTAGCTGTCGATCTGCTCGACATCGGGCAGCAGCAGCGCCATCGCCGCCTGCTTCACGTCACGCACGCGCGTCTCGGGCGTCGCCTCGATCCGCACAGCATCCCAGACCTCGGCCGCCTGGACCCGCACGGTCCAGAGCACGGGTGCCTGTTCGCTCCCGAGCCGGATGATCTCCGGACGCACGCGCAGCGAGTTCACGAAGTGCGTCGTGCGCCCCGTCATGCGACACCTGCCGGCAACGCCGCGGGGACGTCGGCAACAGCGGGGACGTCGACCACCGTGACGACCGGCAGCGCATCGAGAAACCGCGTGACCTGCTGGTCGAACATGTAGGTCGAACCGGACACCGCCGTCCCGGCCTCGGTGAGGCGCGCCGCGATCACCAGTTCTTCGCCGCCCTGCCCGCGCAGCACCAGGTGCGAGGGTCCCTGCTTCTCGATGAACGTGGTGTACACACCGCTGCGGCGCGTGAAGTAGCGCGCCGCCAGCGCGATGACCTCAGCGATCGGCAGCGACGTGAGACGTTCCTGCAATTGGCGATTCGACTGCTGGTGCATACGGGCGATCCGGATTGAACGGGGGAACAGTGAACACAATGACCGCGGCTCAGAGATCCGATTCGACGGGGAAGACCAACGTCCATCCGCCCTCGACGTCCGCCCCGCTGACCGATTCCTCGACACGCATCTGGCCACCGAGCCGTTCGGCGAGGACCGTGGCTAGCGGCTGATCGAGCGCCGTCACCGCCCCGCGCACCCCCGCGAACGGGTCATGCGCCGGACGTCGCGGCGTCTCGTGAAGTATACGTGGAGTCACCGAGGGGAGTTGATCCCCGGCGACATCCGCCGACGCATCGCGCCACCCCACCTGCAGGGCGATAAAGCCGCGCCCCAGCCGAACCCCGGTATTCACTGTGCCACCCTCCAGACACGCCGAGCGCACCGCCAGTCCGACCACGAGCTCCAGAAGGCGCGACAGCCAGTGAAGGTCGCCGCGGATCGTGGGCAGCAACACCGTTGGCTCGTCCACGTGGATGGGCACCATCGGGGCCCGCGCCCGCCACGTCGCCACCGCTGAGAGCAGCGGTTCGCGGGGGTCGACGTCTGCGACCACCGGGACGAAGTCGTCGTGCGTGACCAGGTCGTAGTCACGGGCAGCGACCGCCAGGGCATGCACCGCGGCCAGGCGAAGGGCGGCATCGCCGGTGTCCTCGGGTGAAGCCAGCGTCAGTAACGCCGACACCACCCCCTGCACCGTCTGATCGCGGGACCGTTCGGTGCGGTTCCACACCGCCGCCTGTCGCTCGAGTTGCGCATTCGCCTCGGCCAACGCCGCGTTCGCGCGTCGCAATGCGTCGGTACGACGCGACTTGTCGGTCGCCGCCGCCAACTGGTCGGCCACCACTCGTACCAGCGCGCGCTGCTCGTCACGTACATGCGTCGCGTCCGCGAAATAGAACGCCACCGCGCCGATCGGCCCCTCCGCCGTTTGCAGCGGCGCGGCAATGATCGACCGGAATCCGAGTTCCTCGGCCACCTCGTGCCACGCGCCAAGCGACGCATCGGCCAGGAGATCCTCGACCTCGACCAACCGTCGCTCAGCCACCGCGACACCACTGGGACCATCACCGACCCTCACGCGGAGGGCACCGATCCAATGCCGATGCCTCGCCGGCCATTCATGCTGCGCTACCGGCCGCAGCAGTTCACCATCATCCCCGAGCTCCATCACCAGCGAAAAGGTGGCCCCGAGAATCGGTGTCACCCGATCGAGCGCAAACTGCTGCACATCACTCGGACGATCGGCCAGCAGGAAGGCGTGCGCGATCTCACGTACGGCCAACAGTTCGCGCGCGTCACTCACCTGACGAGGCCCGAGGGCGCTTCGGCGAGAGCGGCCGGACTTCCAGCCGATGCACCAGCATGTGCGGGGGCGCCTCGATCGCGAAACCGACCGCGTCGGCCACGTTCTTCGGCTCGAGCATCCACGTGCGATTGGTGCCCGCCGGAAACAGGTCAGTATCCACCGAGCCCGGCGTGATGACCGACACGCCCACCCCCGCGTCGCGCACTTCCAGCATCAGCGATTCCGCGAAGCCCATCACGAAGTGCTTGGTGCCAGCGTAACAGGTGCCACCCACGAACGTATTGCGTCCCGCCGTGCTGCCGATGATGCACACGTGCCCGCGACCACGCGCCACCATCCCGGGCAGTACCGCCCGCGTCACGTGATACAGCGCATTCACGTTCACATCAACCTGCCGATGCCACTCCTCGGCCGTCATCTCGAGGAACGGCTTCATCACCGCAACCCCCGCGTTGTTGACCAGCACATCCACGTGCCGTCCGGCCAGCCGCTGCGCGGTGACACCGGCGTTCTGGACATCGAGGGTGAGGCACTCCACGGTAGCACCAAGCGCCTCGCCTTCACCGGCGACCGCCGCCAGCCGCGCTGCGTCGCGAGCCACGAGCATCAAATCGTGCGTCGGCGCCAGCCGGAGCGCGATGGCGTGTCCGATACCGCGCGAGGCGCCCGTAATCAGCGCGACGGGACGGGAATGGGCAGGAGAAGTCATCCGGGGAAGGTACGCGTATGCCGCGTTGAGGAAAGTCGGTCGAGCACGCCCGAGATACACAACCGTGACAAGACCGTCGCCGATTGCTCACGCGAGCGTCGGAATTTGATACCCTGCGCTCGACGGCACGGTGCCGGCGCCCGTCCCTCCGTTACTCCTTTGTGCAACCCTCCTCACTGACAGCGTACGCGGTCCTGGGCCTCCTGTTCAGTGCCTGCCGATCCGGGGAGTCGCCGCCATCCATGGCGGCCGCCTCAGCACGCGTGCAGACGGGCGACACACTCCGGCCGGTCGTCGTGACGGCGGCGGTCCTGAACGACTCGGACGATCCGGCCCTCTGGATCGACACGCTGAATCCGTCCCGCTCACTCGTGATCGGCACCGATAAAGGAGATAGCACCGGCGGACTGTACGTCTTTACCCTCGACGGGCGTATCGACAGCACCCGCACGCGTCGCCCCCTCAAGCGCCCCAACAACGTTGACGTCATCACCGGTGTGTCACTGGGAGGACAGCGCGTCGACATCGCCGTCGCGGCAGAACGCGGCACGATGTCCCTGCGCATCTTCCGGTTGCCGGACATGACGCCGATCGACGGCGGCGGGATCCCGGTCTTTGACGGGGATGCCACCCGCGCACCGATGGGCATCGCACTGTACCGGCGACCACACGATGGCGCCGTGTTTGCCATCGTCGGCGGCAAAAGCGGCCCGCGTGACGGGTATCTCTGGCAGTACCGCCTCGCCGATGCCGGCGACGGCACGCTCACCGCAACGCGCGTCCGGACGTTCGGAGCCTATAGCGGCAAGAAGGAAATCGAATCCATCGCCGTCGACCAGCAACTCGGCTTTGTCTACTACAGTGACGAGACGGTCGGCATTCGGAAGTACGCCGCCGATCCCGATCACCCGGATGCCGCCAAGGAGCTCGCGCTCTTCGGGACCACCGGCTTCGTGGGCGATCACGAAGGCATCGCCGTGTACCCCACGAGCGATTCCACTGGCTACCTCGTGGTCTCCGACCAGCAGGGACAGCGCCTGCAGCTCTTCGCGCGCGAAGGCGCCGCGCGCGCACCGCACACGCACGTTGTACTGGCCACGATCGCCGTGGCCGCGCAGGAAACGGATGGTCTCGACGTAACGGCCCGCGCGCTGTCGCCGGTCTTTCCCGAAGGACTGCTCGTGATGATGTCGACCGACAAAACGTTCCACCTCTACGACTGGCGCGACGTTCGCAAGCGCCTTCCTCCCAACTGATGATCCCCATGAATTTGTCGCTTCGCAGCCTGGCCGTCGGCCTGCTCTGCGCCGCCGCCCCGCTCGGCGCCCAGGGTGTGGTGACCGGCTCGGTCACCGATCCCAATGGCCGTCCGCTTTCCGGCGTCCTCGTCACCGTTGAGGGCACCGCGATTCGGGCCGCCACCCAAAACGGCACGTATCGCGCGGCCAACGTCCCGGCCGGTGCTCGCACGCTGACCTTCCGCTACATCGGCTTTCAGGCGGTCACCAAGACGGTCACGGTGACGACTGGTGCCACCGCCACGCTCGACGTCAAGATGGCCGACGCGATGACGTCGCTCGCCGCCGTGCAGGTGAAAGGTCAGGTCGCCGGACAGGCCTCCGCACTCAACCAGCAGCGCACGGCCTCCACGATCTCCAGCGTGATCGATAACGAACTGGTGGGCCGTCTGCCCGACCCCAACATGGCCGAAGCGCTCGCCCGCGTTCCGGGTGTGGCCGTGCTCCGTGACCAGGGCGAAGGACGCTTCGTGCAGATCCGCGGCACCAATGCGGATCTCAACTCGATGTCGTTGAACGGCCTCCGCATCAGCTCGCCCGAGCAGAACAGCCGGCAGCTGCCGATGGATATCGTGCCCTCCGACCAGGCGGCGCAGATCCAGATCTCCAAGACGCTCACCCCGGACATGGACGCCGACGCGATCGGCGGCAACGTCAACATCGTCACGCGCACCGCAAGCGCCAATCAGCCGTTGCTCAACGCCACCTTCGCCGGTGGCGCCAATCAGCTCGGCGGCGGCGCACTGGTGAACGTGGGTGCCAACGCCGGCAAGCGATTCGGCGCGTCACAGAAGTTCGGCGCCATGATCGGCGGCACGTACTACAAGAACGAGCGCGCCTCGCAGAACATCGAAGGCGACTGGTGCTCGCAGACGCGCAACTGTGGCGTTGCCCCGTCGATCACGTCGCTCGACGCACCGAACCTGTTCGAACTGCGCGACTATCCGCAGGTGAACCGCCTCCGCGCGGGCCTCAATGGCACGCTCGACTACCTACTGGCCAACAACAGCAAGCTGTTCGTGCGCAGCACGTTCAACCGCTTCTCCGATGACGAAGTCCGCGCCCGCGCTCGCTTCCGCTTCCGCGGCGGCAGCGGTTCCCGCTGGACGCAGGTCACGCCCGACTCCGGCATCACGACCGGCTCGCAGTTCGACCGCGACATCCGCCTGCGCGAGGTCATTCAGGATATCCTCACCGCGCAGGTCGGCGGCGAGCATTTCGCGAAGGACGGCAAGGCGCTCGACTGGGCCGTCGGCACCTCCCGCGCCTCCGAAAGCCGTCCGGACGTGCTCACGATGTCCTTCCGGCAGAGCGGCATGACGCTCGGTTACAACTTCGCCGACGCCAATCGCCCGCGGGCCAACGTGTCCGTGGGATCGTTCGACGACCCCACGCGCTTCGGCTTCAACAGCCTCGTGCGTGAAGTCCGCGACACCAAGGACAGCGACATCAGCGCAAAGATCAACGCCTCCATGCCGGTGGCGTTCGGCGGCTTCACCGGTACGCTCAAGGGTGGCCTGTCGGCGCGCCTCAAGGAGCGCGACAACACACTGGCGAACACCACGTTCACCAGCGCCCTCGGCGCGAACGCCGCCGGTGCGACCGCCGCCACGCTCATGAGCGCTCTCACGACCGAGACGAGCGGACGCACGATCTTCGGTGGCGACTATCAGTTCGGACGGACGTTCGATCCGACGCGGATGGCGGATTTCATCAAGGCGAATCCGAACGCGTTCACCACCAACGCCTTCACGTCGGCGACGACCTCGGCCGGCGGCACGTTCGCCGTGGGTGAAGATGTGTACGCGGGCTACCTCATGGCCACGCTCGATGCGGGCGCGCTGCGCATCATCCCCGGTGTGCGCGTCGAAGCGACGCGCGTCGAGAACACGGCCAAAATCGTGGCGCTCAACGCCGCCGGAACGGCCCTGTCCCGCCCCATCGCCGACACCACCGGCACCAGCAACTACGTCAACTTCTTCCCGTCGATCAACGCCACCTATCGCGTCGACGAGTACACGAATGTGAAGGCCGCCGTGACGACGGCGCTCGTGCGCCCGCAGTTCCAGGATATGACGCCGTACGTGAATGTGCAGGCGGGCCAGCAGACGGCATCGATCGGCAATCCCGCGCTCAAGGCCACAACGGCGCTCGCGTACGACCTCATGGTCGAGCGCTACTTCCGCTCGGTCGGCTTCATCTCGGCCGGCGCGTTCTACAAGGACCTCAAGAACTTCATCTTCCCGACCGCACGCGCACGTCGCACCGACGAAGCCCTTGGTCCCGACGCGACGCAGGTGATTCAGCCGGTCAATGGCCCGACCGCCAAGCTCTACGGATTCGAAGCGGCGTGGCAGCAGAATC
>CANHNQ010000003.1 GCA_947462095.1 Gemmatimonadota bacterium | reverse complement strand
TCGAACGTTCAGGTCAGAGTCCCATGGCCGTACCGAAGCGCCGCACATCTAAGCGGCGGAAGCGCGCCCGCAACACCCACAAGGTCGCGCCCGCCATCGTCATTCAGTCGTGCCCGCAGTGCGGCACCATGAAGCGTCCGCACCGCGTTTGCAACGAGTGCGGGTTTTATGCGGGTGAGCAGCGGGTAACTGCGCAGGAAGCGTAAGCTTGGCGTGCATTGCCGTGGATGCCATGGGGGGAGACCTTGCCCCCCGGGCCCCCATCGCCGGCGCACTCCAAGCGCTTGGAGCGCTGCCCCCGCAGCACCACATCGAACTCGTCGGGCAAACCTCGGTCATCGAGGCGGAACTCAACGCGCTCTTGCGCGGGGATTTCGCTTCCTTGGCGCATGTCCGCGATCGAATTTCGATCGTCGACGCCCCCGAGGTGATCGCCATGACCGACCGGCCGAGCGTGGCCCTGCGGGGCAAGACCAACAGCTCCATGGTCGTCGGGATCAAGCGCGTCGCCGAGGGGCACGCGCACGGCTTCGTCTCCGCGGGCAACACCGGCGCGCAGATGGCCGCGTCACTCGTGCACCTCAAGCTGCACGCCGGGCTCACGCGCCCGGCCATCGGCACCATCTTCCCCACGGCCAACGACCCCATTCTGGTGCTCGATTCGGGCGCCAACATGGACTGTTCACCGGAGGAGCTGGTCCAGTTCGCGCGCATCGGTACCGTGTACGCGCGCGCCCTGCTGGGGCGCAGCAATCCGGCGGTCGGCCTGCTGTCGGTCGGCGAGGAGCCTGAAAAGGGCAACGCGGCGGTGAAGGACGCGCATCAGCGGCTGCGCGTCTCGGGGCTCAACTTCCTCGGCAACGTGGAGGGACGCGACATTCCCAACGGCCACTGCGATCGCGGTGTCATCGACGTGGTCGTGTGCGATGGGTTCACCGGCAACGTGCTGCTCAAGTTTTACGAGAGCATCGGGCCCATGCTGATCGGCATGGTGGCGAAGGTCGCGGGGCTCGACGCCCGCGAAATTGCGCGGTCCCTCACGGAGCTCGATGTCGACGAACAGGGCGGGGCGCCGCTTCTTGGCGTCCGCGGCGTCAGCATCATTTCGCATGGCAAGAGTTCGCCGCGCGCCATGGAGAACGCGATCATGGTGGCACTCCGCGCGCACGAGTCCGGCATGACCGAGGAGATCGGCCGCCGGCTTGCCGAATCCATGCCAACCACGTCCGGGAACGCCGCATGAAGCGACCGATCGCGTACATCGCCGGGACGGGTCATGCCGTCCCGAAGAATATCGTCACGAATGCCGATATCGCGGCGATGGGGCTGGAGACGAACGATGAGTGGATCGTCGATCGCACGGGCATCAAGCAGCGTCACATCGCGAAGGACGGCGAGACGCTCACGTCGCTCTCCGCCGAGGCATCGCGCATCGCGATGGCCCGCGCCGGCGTGCAGCCTGGTGAGATCGACGTCATCATCCTCGGCACCGCGTCGCCCGACCACCTGCTCCCGTCCACGGCGGTGGAGATCCAGACGGCGCTTGGGTGCACTCGGGCCGCGGCGTTCGACATTTCCGCGGCCTGCTCCGGTTGGCTGTACGGCGCGATCATGGGCGAGTCGCTCATCGCCAGTGGCTCGGCCGATACCGTCCTCGTCATCGGTGCCGAGAAGCTCAGTACCATCGTGGATTGGACCGACCGTAACACCTGCATCCTGTTCGCGGATGGCGCCGGGGCGACCGTGCTGCGCCGGAACAAGGAGCGGGGCGGCACGAAGGGCGTCCTGTCGTCCTTCATGCGATCCGATGGCGCACTCACCGAACTGCTGTGGCGTCCAGCGGGTGGCGGGGCGGAGCCGTTCTCGCCCGAAGTGTTTGAGCAGAAGCGCCACTACGTGCGCATGGCCGGTCGCGAGGTGTTCAAGCATGCCGTCCGCTCCATGGCGGAAGCCACCGATCGGGCGCTCGACAGCGCGCGTATCACCGCCGCCGATGTCGACTTGCTGATTCCGCATCAGGCGAACGTGCGCATCATCGAGGCCACGGCGAAGCATGCGGGCATCTCGATGGACAAGGTCTTCGTGAATGTCGATCGCTTCGGCAACACCTCCGCCGCGTCGATTCCGATCGCGCTCAACGACGCCGTCGAACAAGGGCGTGTAAAGGAGGGAACGACGGTGATGTTCGTGGCGTTTGGCGCCGGCTTTACTTGGGGCTCGCTGGTCGCTCGTTTCTGAGCACTCGCCCCTTCGAACCAGATATCCGGAACGACATGGAATACGTGCTGCTGCTGCCCGGACAGGGGTCGCAGAAGGTGGGCATGGGCAAGGATCTCTCCGACGCCTTTCCTGCAGCCCGTGAGGTGTTTCGGGCGGTTGACGACGCCGTCGATGCGCCGCTCTCGACGCTGGCGTTCGAAGGGCCGGCCGATGAGCTCACGCGCACGCTGAACGCCCAGCCAGCGTTGCTGGCGCACAGTGCCGCCGTGTGGGCGGTCGTGCAGCACGCCATCGGTTCGCAGGTGCGCGCCGCCGCCGGCCACTCGCTCGGCGAGTTCTCCGCGTACCATGTCGCCGGGGCTATCGATGTCGCGGCCGCCGCCCGCATTGTGCGCCGGCGCGGAACGCTCATGTACGAGCACGGGCTCGCACGCCCGGGCGCCATGGCCGCGATTCTCGGTGTGCTGACGACGTCCATCGACGACATTTGTGTGCAGGCCAGTGGCGAGCGTGGTCTCGTGGTGCCGGCGAACTACAACAGCGACGAGCAGGTCGTGATTTCCGGAGAGGTGGCCGGTGTCGAGCGTGCGATGGAGCTGGCCAAAGCGGCCGGTGCCAAACGCTGCCTGCCGCTGCCGGTCAGCGGGGCGTTCCACTCCCCGCTCATGGAACCTGCGGTCGCGGGACTCAGCGCCGCGTTGCGATCGGAGTCGTGGTGCGACCCTCGCGTGCCGGTCGTGGCGAACGTCAATGCGACGCCAGTCACGTCAGCCAGCGTCGCGTGTGATCTGCTGGTCCAGCAGCTGACCGCGCCCGTGCAGTGGACCAGTGTCAGCCGACGGCTGGTCGAGCAGTACCCCGAAGCGACGTTCGTCGAGATCGGCAGCGGGGCGGTGCTCACCGGCCTGTTGCGACGCCTCGCGCCGACCGTGAAGACTCTTTCGTGCGGAACCGTCGCCGAGGTCGAGAAGTTGCTCGTCCTCGCTGGCGAATCCGCGTAATGTTTGCGAACTCGAATCCCCTGACGGCCTCATGAGCGGACTTCGCATCGACCTGACTGGGCGCGTGGCCCTGGTTACCGGATCGACCCGGGGGATCGGACGCGCGATCGCTGCCACCTTGGCGACCGCTGGGGCGCGCGTTGCGGTGACCGGTCGCGATCAGGCCCGCGCTGACGCCGCCGCGCAGGAGATCGCCGAACACACCGGAGTCGAGACGCGGGGCTACGCCGCCGACGTGTCCGAGACGGCCCAGGCCATCGCACTGGTGGAGGCGGTCGAGAAGGATTTCGGCCAGCTGGATATTCTGGTGAACAACGCCGGGCTCACGCGCGACAACCTGCTGATCCGTCTGAAGGACGACGACTGGGACGCGGTCATGAATGCGAACCTGCGTGGGGCCTTTGCCACCTGCCGTGCCGCGTCACGCGGCATGATGAAGCGTCGCTATGGCCGGATCATCAACGTGGCCAGTGTCGTCGGGTTGATCGGCAACAAGGGGCAGGCCAACTACGCGGCGAGCAAGGCGGGGTTGATCGGCATGACCAAGTCGATCGCGAAGGAGCTGGCGTCGCGGAACATTCTGGCCAACGTCGTGGCTCCAGGCTTCATCGACACCGACATGACGGCGGCGATGACCCCCGAAGCCCGTAGCGCGCTCAGTGCGGGGATTCCCCTTGAGCGCCTCGGCAGCGGCGAGGACATTGCGAGCATGGTGGCTGTGCTCGCTTCAGACCTGACCAGTTATGTGACCGGTCAGGTGTTCGTGGTGGACGGCGGTATGGTCATGTAGGTTTGGCGGCCACCCGGGGACGGACTTTGCGGTTCTTGCCGTCAAGCCCTCCCAGCGGAGCCGTTGCATGGCTAAGTTCCCCACTCTCAACTATTCCAACATCCCAGAGGATCGTTCCTATGTCGGATCACGCGTCGAAGATCAAGGATATCATCGAAAAGGAGCTCGGAGTGGAGCGCGAGAAGCTCACGCCCGAGGCGAGCTTCATCGAAGACCTCGGCGCCGACTCGCTCGACATCGTCGAACTGGTGATGGAGTTCGAGAAGGAGTTCAACATCGACATCCCTGATGAAGATGCCGAGAAGCTCCGCACCGTCGGCGATGCGGTGTCCTACCTTGAGGCCAAGGTCGCGGGCTAATGCGGCGGCGGGTCGTCGTTACGGGGCTTGGTGCCGTTACGCCTGTCGGCAACGATGTGGCGACGACCTGGCAGTCTTTGCTCTCGGGCGTCTCCGGGGGCGCTGACATTACGAAGTTCGACGCGGCGAAGTATTCCGTGCGATTCGCGTGCGAGGTCAAGCAGTTTGACCCGCTCTCGTACATGGATCGCAAGGAAGCCAAGCGCGCCGATGTTTACGCACACTATGCCGTCGCGGCATCGGTGCAGGCCGCGGCCGACGCCGGCATCGTTCCTGGGGCCATCGCCCCGGAAACGATGGGAGTGATCATCGGCAGTGGTATCGGTGGCATTCGAAGCTTCGAAGACCAGCACGATGTGTATCGCACGCTGGGGCCGGGCAAGATCTCGCCGTTTTTCATCCCGATGTTCATCGGCGACATCGCCGCGGGCATCGTGTCCATGCGACTGCAGGCGAAGGGTCCGAACTATGCCACCGTCTCCGCCTGCGCGTCCAGCGCGCACGCGATCGGTGATGCGTTCCGTATCATTCAGTATGGCGATGCGGAGGTCATGTTTGCCGGTGGATCCGAGGCGGCCGTGACGCCGATGGCGATCGGCGGGTTCGCCAACATGGGGGCGTTGTCCACGCGCAACGATTCGCCGGCGACGGCGTCGCGTCCGTTCGACAAAGACCGCGACGGCTTTGTCATGGGCGAGGGGGCTGGTGTCGTGGTGCTCGAGGAACTCGAGCATGCCCGTCGCCGCGGTGCCCGCATTTACGGCGAGATCGTCGGTTACCGCGCGACGGGCGATGCCTATCACCTCACGGGGCAGCCGGAAGCGCACGAAGGGCTCCAGCGCGCGATGCGCGGCGCCCTGAGCGACGGTGGCCTTGCCCCGACCGATGTGGATTACGTCAATGCGCACGGCACGTCGACGCCGCTCAACGATCCCAACGAGTCGAAGGGAATTCAGGCGGTGTTCGGAGATCACGCCCATGTGCTGTCGGTCAGCTCGACCAAGTCCGCCACCGGCCATATGCTCGGTGCGGCGGGTTCGGTCGAGTTCATTGCCTGTGCCATGGCGATCCGCGACAACATGGTTCCACCCACGATCAACTATTCGACGCCCGATCCCGATTGCGTTCTCGACTACACACCGAATGCGCCACGCGCGCGGACCGTGAATGTCGCGATCTCCAACAGCTCCGGGTTCGGTGGTCACAACGTCTCGATCGCACTCCGACGGTGGCACGACTAGGCCCGTCGGGGCGTTCATCAAGGTGAAGACCTGCGCGAATGGTTCGCGCACTTGCCCGAGTACGCCCTGATGCCTGTGTCTATCCCGTTCGACCTCGATCGACTCCGCGATCCCGCGCTGCGCCCCATCGGGGAGAAGCTCCGCGCCGGCGAGCGCTTGTCCGTCGCCGATGGTGTCACCCTGTTCCGTTCGCCGGATCTGCTCGGTGTCGGTGCGATGGCCGACGCGGCCAACCGCGCCCGTCACGGCGATCGGGTCACCTTCGCGTCCAATCAGCACATCAATCCCACGAACGTCTGCGTGTTGCGCAAGACGTGTGTGTTTTGCGGGTATGCGCGGTTGCCGAAGGAAGAGGGCGCCTATCGCTACACCCTCGATCAGGTCCTCGCCGAGTCCGATCGGGCCGATGGCTCGATCACACGCGAGTTCCACATCGTCGGTGGACTCGATATGCAGGCTGGTCTCGAGTACTACCAGACCATGTTCCGCGCGCTCAAGGCGCGCCATCCGCAGGTGCATATCAAGGCGCTCACCGCCGTTGAAATCGCCCATATCGCGCGGATCGAAAAGATGAGCCGGGAGGACGTCCTCATCGCCCTGCGCGAGGCCGGCCTCGATACCCTCCCCGGCGGTGGCGCTGAGACGTTCAGCGCCGCCGTGCGCGACGTGATCGCGGATAAGAAGCTCGGTGGGGCCGATTACATCGACGTGCATCGCACCGCGCACAAGCTCGGCATCCGCTCCAACTGCACGATGCTGTACGGGCATGTCGAGTCGCTCGAGGATCGCATGCAGCACCTCAACATGCTGCGTGAGCTGCAGGATGAGACCGGCGGCTTCCTCGCCTACATCCCGCTGGCGTATCATCCCGACGATAACGAACTCGGGAAAACGCTTGGGCGCGAAGGGACGGCGACGACCGGCTTTGACGACCTGCGCAATCTTGCGGTCGGACGGCTGTTCCTCGACAACTTCGATCACATCAAGTCACACTGGATCATGGTGTCGACCCCCGTGTCGCAGATCTCTCTGCATTTCGGCGTGAACGACATCGAGGGTACCGTGGTCCGCGAAAAGATCTACCATGCGGTGGGCGCACACACCCCGCAGGGGATGACGTTGCCGCAACTGCTCGGACTCATCCGCGGTGCGGGGAAGCTGCCGGCGGAGCGTGACTCGTTCTACCGCGTGCTGCGCGATTTCGAACCTGACGACACTGGCGCGAGTGACGGATCGCCCGAGCCTGTCGCCGCCGCGGTGGGCTGAACGATATGCTGCGCGTCGGGCGCATCGCGTACATCAACTGCTTTCCCGTCTACGGCGCGATCGATCGTGGCATCGTGCCGCTGGAGGGCAGTCTGATCACCGGGATTCCGACCGCCCTCAATCGGATGATGGCCGACGGTGAGCTCGACGTGAGTGTCGTGTCGGCGGTCGAGTACGCGCGCGATGCCACGCGCTACTTGCTGCTCCCGGAGCTGGCCATTACGAGCGACGGGCCTGTGCGGAGTGTCATGCTGTTCAGCAAGCGTCCTCCCGCCGAGCTGGGGGGACAGAAGGTCATCGTGAGTCGCAGCTCCATGACGTCGGTGGCGCTGCTCGAGCTGCTGTTCGAAAACGTCTGGCGTTGCCGCCCCGAGTTCGTGCTGGGCAATGCGGAGCTCGCCGACGTCGCACGATTCGAGGAGGAACCGCATGAAGCGCGCCTCGTGATCGGCGACGCGGCGCTCAAGCTCTACGACCAGGCCAATCGCGGCGGGGCGTGGGCGGTTCGCTATCCGTTTCGCGAGGATCTCGGCGGCGTCTGGAAAGACTGGACCGGCTTGCCGTTCGTGTTCGCGGTGTGGGTCGCGCAGCGTCGTGCACCGGTACATGCGGCTCTGTCGGCCCATGCCTCGCTGATTGCCTCACGCGATTGGGGACTCGCGCACCTCGATCAGTTGTCGGCGCAGGCTGCGTTGGCCACCGGCGTGTCACGCGAAGCCTGTGCCGAGTACTTCTCCGGATTGGACTATCGTCTGTCGTACCCGCATCTCGCGGGGCTCACTGAATTCTTTCGTCGACTCGTTCTGGCTGGACGCGTACCCGATGGTACGCTCGCCTTTCTGCCAGCCGCGTGATCGACTTCCTGTGTGCTGCCGGTTGCAAGAGAATCATCCATGCGTGACCTCCTCGATTTCTATACCAACGCGCCGCTGCTCGAACTCGGCATGGAAGCCGATCGCGTGCGCCAGGCGAAGCATCCTCATGGCGTTGTCACGTACATCGTCGACCGCAACATCAACTACACGAACGTTTGTGTCGCGGATTGCGGGTTCTGCGCCTTTTATCGTCGTCCCAAGAACGGGGAAGGGTATACCCTGTCCTTCGAGCAGATCGGCGAGAAGATCGAGGAGACGAAAGCGCTGGGTGGTGTGCAGATCCTGATTCAGGGCGGGCACAATCCGTATATCCCGTTCGAGTGGTATCTCGATTTGATGCGCTACATCAAGCAGCATCATCCGATCCACATTCACGGGTTCTCGCCGAGCGAAGTCGATTTTTTCGCCACGCGGTTCCGCATGGACGCCCGGGATGTGATTCGCGAGCTTAAGGCGGCCGGCCTCGATTCGATTCCCGGGGGCGGCGGCGAAATTCTCGTGCAGCGCGTTCGTGATATCGTGGCTCCCAAGAAGGCTGGTGCTGACCGCTGGCTCGAGATCATGGAGCTGGCGCACCACGAGGGGATGAAGACCTCGGTGACGATGATGTACGGCATCGGCGAGACGCTCGCCGAGCGTATTGAGCATCTGCAGCGCGTACGTGAGTTGCAGGCGCGCACGGGCGGGTTCACGGCGTTCATCACTTGGCCCTTGCAGCCCGAGAACACGCCGTCCATGTCGCACATGCCTAAGACCGATGCGGTCACCTACCTGCGCACGGTGGCCCTCGCGCGCATCGTGCTGGATAACGTGCCGAATCTGCAATCGAGCTGGGTGACGATGGGCATGAAGGTCGGGCAGATGGCCCTCAACTACGGCTGCAACGATTTCGGCTCGTTGATGATCGAAGAGAACGTCGTGTCCGCGGCGAACACGACGCACCGCACGACGGTCGACGAGCTCGACCGGCTGATCCGCGATGCCGGATTCACACCGGCGCGGCGCCGTCAGGATTATTCGCTCATCACGAGCGGCACGTCGGCGCACGCCGCGGCGGCAACGGTGGCGGCGTGAGTACAGATCGGCCGCTGCGCGTCGGTATCGGCTACGACTCACATCGCTTCGGTGTGGGCGGCCCGATGCGGCTGGGGGGCATCGACATCCCGGCCGACATGCATTGCGCCGGCCACTCCGACGGCGATGCGATCTGTCACGCCGTGACCGATGCGCTGCTTGGGGCGGCCGCCCTTGGTGACATCGGTGAGATGTTTCCCGATACCGACGCCGCCAATAAGGGCAAAGATTCCACCGTGATGTTGTCGGCGGCCGTCACGCGCCTCCACCACGCCGGCTGGCGCGTGGGTAACGTTGATATCACCGTCGTGACGCAACGCCCCAAGATCGGCCCACACCGCGCGGCCATCCGGGCGCGGCTCGCCGAGCTGCTCGAGGTCACCGACATCGATGTGTTCGTGAAGGGCAAGACGAATGAGTCGATGGGATGGATCGGCCGGGAGGAAGGGCTGGCCGTCATCGCCACCGCGACCGTCCTGCCGCGCCGCTGAGCGGTTGTCGCGCGCGGGCCCGAACGCTCGTGCAGTGGAGGGACAACGTATGATCGACATGCTCGACTGGCTGTCGACGCTGCCGGAGCCGCTGCTCTACGGCGCGCTCGTGCTTGCGGCGTTCGCGGAGAACCTCTTTCCACCGCTGCCGGCGGACACGGTGATCGCGCTGGGGGCCTTCGTGGCCGCACGAGGCCAGGGAAGCGCCGTCGCCGTCTGGGCCGCCACGATGCTCGGCAATGTCGGCGGTGCCATGATGATGTACGGGCTTGGGCATCGGTTCGGCGTGCGATGGCTCCAGGAGCGCGTCCCCTCGCTCTTTCCATCCGGCGCCACGGAGCGGATAACCGATCGCTTCAAAACGCAGGGGCTGCTCGCCGTGGCGCTGAGTCGCTTTCTCCCAGGGGTGCGCGCCGTGGTACCACCACTGGCAGGTGCCATGGACATCGGGGCGCTTCGTGCGCTGATCGCCATGTCACTGGCCTCCGGCGTCTGGTATGGGTTGGTCTGCGTTCTGGCCTTTCGCGCCGGCGCAAACGCGGACGTCCTCCTGAACGCCATTGCCGGCCAACAGCGCACCGCCGGACTGGTCGCGGCGGGCATGCTGGCCGTGGTCGCCAGCCT
This sequence comes from Gemmatimonadota bacterium, assembly GCA_947462095.1. Taxonomy (GTDB): domain Bacteria; phylum Gemmatimonadota; class Gemmatimonadetes; order Gemmatimonadales; family Gemmatimonadaceae; genus Gemmatimonas. Next base: position 51,970 of record CANHNQ010000003.1, on the reverse strand, counting down.
GATCTGGTGGCGCCGGCGGCAACGCCCGTCATGACGCTGTCAACGCCACCGTCGTCGCCGGATGAACAGGCGCTTCGCCGCGGATTCCATCTCCTCGCGTTCGAGGATGCGCTCGGCCTCGAGGAGGGCGCGTCGCCGCGAACGATCGACGCCTACCGTCGCGACGTGGTCCGCTGCGCGTCGTTCATGCGGGGGCAGGGGATTGCCACCGCTTCAGCGATCACGCCGGCCGCGCTCCGTGAGTTCATATACCACCTGAAAGATCTCGGACTCGCCGGCACGTCGATCCGTCGGAACATCTCGGCGCTCCGCACGTGGTTTCGCATCATGCTGGCGGAGGGGCTGGTCACCCACGATCCGACCGAACGTCTCGACACGCCCGCTCGGTTCCGCACACTCCCCGAGGTGTTGAGCGTGGAGGATGTGCTGAAGCTGCTGGCCGCACCGGGTCTCGACGAGCGACTCGCATTCCGCGACCGTGCGATGCTCGAACTGGCGTACGGCGCCGGTCTGCGCGTGTCGGAGTGGATTGGGCTGGCACTAAAAGACGTGCTGCTCGAGGACGGGCTGGTTCGGGTGCTGGGCAAGGGCAACAAGGAACGGCTGGTCCCAATCGGCCGATCGGCGATTGGTGCCGTCGCCGTCTATGTCCGAGAACTGCGCCCCGTGCTCGAGCGGGGGGAGGGACGGGGGACCTTGTTCCTGAACGGGCAGGGGAGACCGCTCACGCGTATGGGGGCATGGAAGATCCTGCGGAAGTACGTCACGATGGCGGGGATCGAGAAAGCCGTCTCTCCGCACACGCTTCGACATTCATTTGCCACCCATCTGCTCGAAGGGGGCGCTGACCTCCGTGCGGTGCAGGAGATGTTGGGCCATGCCGATATCGCGACGACCCAGATCTACACGCACGTGGATCGCGAGTATCTTCGAACTGTGCATCGCCAGTTCCACCCACGTCCCTGACCTCGACGATCATGCTGCTCGTCATCGACAACTACGACTCGTTCACGTACAACCTCGTGCAGTACTTCGGCGAGCTCGGTGAAACGATCGAGGTCCATCGCAACGATGCGCTGACCGTGGACGCCGTGGGCGACATGGCGCCTGAGGCGATCGTCGTATCGCCCGGGCCGTGCTCCCCCCGTGAGGCTGGCATCTCGGTGGACGTGATACGGCGCTACGGCGGACAGATCCCGCTGCTTGGCGTCTGTCTCGGACATCAGGCGATCGGCGAAGCGTACGGCGGGGTGGTCACGCGTGCCGGTCGGGTGATGCACGGCAAGCGGTCACAGCTCGTTCACGACGGTACCGGCCTGTTCGCTGGCATCCCCTCGCCCTTCGGCGTGATGCGATATCACTCGCTGATCGTGGAGCGCGCGACGCTGCCCCCGGAACTGCAGGTGACGGCCGTCGCCCTCGATGACTCCACCGAGATCCACGCTCTGCAACATCGCTCGCATCCGGTCTGGGGTGTGCAGTTCCATCCGGAGTCGATTCTCACGGAGCACGGACGCGACCTGCTGGTGAACTTTCTGGCCATGTCGCGGCGCTTTCGCGCGGCGTCCGTCTAGGCCGCGTCGCCGGCGCCGGTATCGGGTCCGGTCGAGTCCTTCGGCGTGATCACGAGCGACAGGAGCACGCTGCCCACGAGCAACGCACCGACGATCCCCAGCGACAGGCCGATACCCAGCGGCCAGAGCTCCGAGAGGAGCATCTTGATGCCGACGAAGGTGAGCACGAGCGCAAGGCCGTACTTGAGCAGATGAAACGTGCCGATCACGCCGGCGAGCACGAAGTACATCGAGCGCAATCCGAGAATCGCGAACACATTCGACGTGTACACGAGGAAGGGATTCTGCGTGACCCCGAAGATGGCCGGAATGGAATCGACCGCAAAGACGACATCGGTGGTCTCCACCAGCACGAGCACGACGAACAGTGGCGTCGCGACCAGCTTGGCGACGGTCCCATCGAGGACCTCGCGCACGAAGAATCGCTCGGCGTGGAACTTCGTGGTGATCGGGAGGACGCGTCGCAGGAGGCGAATGACCGGATTCGACTCTGGCTCGATCTCGGTCTCGCCGCCGAAGGCCATCTTCGCGCCGGTGAACACCAGGAAGGCGCCGAATACGTAGATGATCCAGTGGAACTGGGCGATCAGGACGGCGCCGGCCCCGATCATCGCCCCTCGCAGGAGCAGGGCGCCGATGATGCCCCAGAACAGCACGCGGTGCTGCAACTCGGCCGGAATGCGAAAATAGCCGAAAATCAGAATGAACACGAACAGGTTGTCGACCGACAACGCCTGCTCGACCACGTAACCGGCATAGAACTCGAGCATGGACTGGCGCCCCATGGACGAGCCGATCCAGAGTCCGAAGCCGACGGCGAGGGAAATCCATACCGCGCTCCAACCGAGCGCTTCGCGGACGGACACCGCGTGCGCTTTCCGGTTGAAGACGCCAAGGTCGATCGCCAGCAGGGCGAGCACCATTGCGTTGAACGCGATCCACCACCACGTCGTCGGCATGCAGGGAGCGAAAGAGTGAAGTGACGACCTGTTTGCCTTCAGGTGCCGCGGTTCGTATCTTAACTGGCGTGAAATTTGCGGCAACCACGCCCCGTCCAACCGGACCATGTCAGTCCTCGCGGTGATCCCGGCGCGCCTCGGCGCGACCCGCCTTCCCCGCAAGCCGCTTCGGCTCCTCGGAGGCGAGCCGCTCGTCGTCCGCGTGTATCAGCGCGTCGTGTCGCTGGGGCTTGTCGACCATGTGGTGGTCGCCACCGACCACCCGGAAGTGCTCGCCGCGTGCGAGACACGGGGCATCCCGGTGGTCCTGACCCGCGATGACCATCCGAGCGGCACCGATCGGGTGGCTGAAGTGGCCGCCCGTCCGGAGTATGCGAACTTCTCCGTGATCCTGAACGTACAGGGGGACGAGCCGTTCGTTTCTCGTGACGCCCTGCGGGGCGCGGTCGAGATCGTGAGCGGTGGCGTGGCGCCGATCGGGACGGCCTCCGTCCCCATCCCCGTCTCGGCGCTCATGCAGCCGGACGTGGTCAAAGTTGTGCGTGGCGATGACGGCCTTGCCCTCTATTTTTCCCGGGCGCCCATCCCATTCCTGCGCGATCCGGCGGAGGCCGAGCTGCACCGGGACCTCGCACGGCAGCATGTCGGGGTGTACGCGTACACGCGTGCGGCCTTGCAGGCGTGGGTTCGCTTTGCCCCGCATCCGCTGGAACTCGTCGAGCGTCTCGAGCAGCTGCGCCCGATGGCGCACGGCCTCGCGATCGGCGTCGCGGAGGTACCGGCGGCAGAGGGTGGCATCGACACGGAAGCCGATCTTGAACGCGCGAATTCGCGCTGGAATACCATGCACACGAATACGCTGTCGTGACGCACCTGACGCGGCAGTTCCCTTGTCCCACCTGCGCGAGAACCCGTTGATGACCACCAAGACCACGAACGCGAGCCAGACGACCACCCCGAAGTACATCTTCGTGACCGGTGGCGTCGTGTCATCACTGGGAAAGGGAATCGCCGCCGCTTCGCTTGGCCGTTTGCTGGTCGAACGCGGATTTCGCGTCACGATGATGAAGCTCGATCCGTATCTCAATGTCGATCCTGGCACCATGTCGCCGTTCCAGCATGGCGAAGTGTTCGTCACGGATGACGGCGCGGAAACCGACCTCGACCTCGGCCACTACGAGCGTTTTCTCGACCGGCCGCTTTCGCAGGCCAACAACATCACGACGGGACGCATTTACTCGAACGTGATCACGAAGGAACGGCGCGGGGAGTATCTGGGCTCGACCGTCCAGGTCATTCCACATATCACCGACGAGATCAAGGGCGCGGTGAAGCGCATCGCGCCGGGGAACGATGTCGTCCTTGTGGAGGTCGGAGGGACGGTCGGTGACATCGAGTCGCTGCCATTTCTCGAGGCGATCCGTCAGTTTCGCCGCGAAGTCGGCAAGGAGAACGCGCTGTTCGTGCACCTCACGCTGGTGCCGTACATCGCCGCGGCCGGTGAAGTGAAGACCAAGCCCACCCAGCATTCCGTGCGCGAGCTCATGGAGATCGGCATCCAGCCCGATTTCCTCATCTGCCGCAGCGAGAAACCGCTACAGGACGACGTCAAGCGCAAGATCGCACTCTTCTGCAACGTCGATTTCGGTGCCGTGATCGAGAGCCCTGACGTGCCGACGATTTACGAGATCCCGCTTTCGTTTGAGCAGCAGGGCTTCGCGGAGCGTGTAATGGAGCGACTGCGCCTGACGGCACCGACGCCGGATCTGACGAACTGGCGCACCATGGTGCAGCACATCACCAATCCGCACACGCGCGTGAAGATCTGCGTGGTCGGCAAATACACCGACTACATCGATAGCTACAAGAGTGTGCAGGAAGCGCTCATTCACGGCGGTATCGCAAACGACGTCGGGGTGGATCTGGCGTGGACGTCGAGTGACCTGTTTACGACGCCCGAGCGGGCGCGAGAGATTCTGTCGAACTATCATGGGCTCCTCGTGCCGGGCGGCTTCGGCGTGCGCGGCGTCGAGGGCATGGTCGAAGCGATCCGCGCCGCGCGCGAACTGTCGATTCCGTTCTTCGGCATCTGCCTGGGCATGCAGGTCGCCATCATCGAGTTCGCACGGAATGTGTTGGGCCTCGATGACAGCCATTCCAGCGAGTTCGCGCCGGAGTGCAGCGATCCGGTCATTTCCCTGATGGATTCCCAGCGCGATGTGACCGACATGGGCGGCACCATGCGCCTTGGTGCGTATCCGTGCCGCCTACAACGCGGCTCGAAGGCCGCCGAGGTATATGGACAGCCCGAAGTCAGCGAGCGCCATCGTCATCGCTACGAGGTGTCGAATCGGTATCGTGACACGCTGATCGAGCGCGGGATGCGCCTGAGCGGCCTCTCGCCCGACGACTCGCTCGTGGAGATGATCGAGCTGCCGACGCATCCGTACTTCGTGGGCTGCCAGTTCCATCCGGAGCTCCAGTCGCGCCCACTGCGTCCGCATCCGTTGTTCGCGGGTTTCGTGGCGGCTGCAGAGCGCTACCATAGCGCGCAGCAAACGGCGACCGCGGCGGCGTTTGAGCACGCGACGCCGTGACCACGCCCACCGCCTCCATGACGTCCTCGCTCTTCTCCGCGGACCGGCTCTTCCTGATTGCCGGTCCCTGTCAGCTGGAGGATGACTCGCTCAACCTGCGCGTCGGTGAAGCGCTCGCGCGGCTGGCCGAGCATGTGCCGGGTGGGGTGATTTTCAAGGCCAGCTTCGACAAGGCGAATCGGTCCAATGTCGATGGCGTGCGTGGGCCCGGCATCGACGCCGGACTCGCCGCGCTCGATCGCGTTCGGGCGGCGACGGGGTTGCCGATCCTCACCGACGTCCATGAGGCATCGCAGTGTGCCATCGCGGCGGAGGTCGTGGATGTGCTGCAGATTCCCGCCTTTTTGTGCCGGCAGACCGACCTGTTGCTGGCAGCTGGCGCGACGGGGAAGGCCGTGAATGTGAAGAAGGGGCAGTGGATGCACCCCGACGGGATGCGAGGGGCCGTGCGCAAGGTGGAAGCGGGCGCGGCACTCGCGTCAGTGGAAACGGGTGCGCTGGCGGTTACGGAGCGCGGTACGTTCTTCGGCTACGGCGATCTCGTGGTCGACATGCGCAGCTTCGCGCGGATGCGCGAAGCCTGCGACGTCCCCGTGATCTTCGATGCAACGCACAGCGTCCAGCGACCGGGGCAGGGCGCCGGCGGGACCAGTGGCGGCGCGCGCGAATTCATCCCGTCGCTGACACTGGCCGCGATCGCCGCCGGCGCGCAGGGGCTCTTCCTCGAGACCCATCCCGATCCCGACCATGCTCCGAGCGATGGTCCGAATATGCTCCGGCTCGATCAGATGGGGGACCTCATGGCACGCGTGGTCGACATCTGGGATCGCGTGCGTTCGTGATGAGCTCCCCGACGTCGGAGTCGGCAGACGGCTTGCCTCCGCTCATGGTGGATGTGCCACGCATCGAACGGGCCGTCGCGGAGCGGATCCGGATCGTCGGTCTCGACGTTGATGGCGTACTCACCGACGGCGGCATCTACCTTGGCGCCGCGAAGTCCGCCGGCGCCGACGTCCCGTTCGAGCTCAAACGCTACAACATTCAGGACGGCCTCGGCATTCAGTTGCTCCGTGAGTGCGGACTCAAAGTGGTCATCATCACCGGTCGTGTGTCGGAGAGCGTGGCCCTTCGGGCACGGGAGCTCCACGTCGATGCCGTGGTCCAGGATCCGGAGGCGCGCAAGCTCACGGCGCTCACGGCGATTGCCCGTGACTTCGGCTGCACCCTCGACCACGTGGCGTTTGTCGGCGACGATCTCCCCGATCTGTCGGTACTTCGGCGCGTCGGCCTGCCGGTCGCCGTCGGGAATGCCGTGACCGAAGTGCGACGCGCAGCGCAGCTGCAACTGCGCGCGCCTGGCGGGCACGGGGCCGTGCGTGAATTTGCCGAAGCCCTGCTCGTGGCGCGCGGCGAGTGGACGGACGCCGTGGAACGCTACGTCCTGAGTCGCAGTGCGGCGGCAATCGGACATGAGGACGCGCCGGAGGGCGCCCACGCATGACAGCGGAACTGATCATCCAGCGCGGGCGCCGCGTGTTGAATCTCGAAGCGGCCGCGCTGGCCGACGTGGAGCGTACGCTGGGCGATGATTTTGCGCGCGCGGTTCAACTCTTGGCCGCGTGCCGAGGTCGCGTGATTATCGCCGGCGTCGGCAAGTCGGGGCTCGTGGGTCGAAAGATGGCCGCGACATTTACGTCTACCGGATCGCCGGCCATGTTCCTGCATCCGGTTGAGAGTGTGCATGGCGACCTCGGCATTGTCGGCGCCGATGACGTGGCCATTCTGATCTCGAAGAGCGGAGAGAGTCAGGAGCTTCTCGGACTGATCGACGCGCTGTCGCGGTTGGGCGTCCATATGATCGCGATGACGGCGGATCGTTCCTCGCGCTTGTCGCGGCACGCGGACGTCACGCTCGATCTCGGTGCGCGGGAGGAAGCATGCCCGCACGACCTCGCACCAACCACGAGTACCACTGTGACCATGGCGCTCGGTGATGCGCTCGCGGTGGCGTTGATGGAAGAGAAGGGCTTTCGCGCCGAGGATTTTGCGAGGTTCCATCCCGGGGGCTCGCTCGGCCGACGCCTGCTCACGCGCGTGAGCGACATCATGGTGACGGCGGAGTTACCGGTGCTCGGACGAACGGCCACCATGCGCGAGGCCATCGTCCTCCTGGCCGAACGGCGCGGGATCGCCGTCGTCGTGGAACATGGGCGCGTCTTGGGGGTCGTCACCGCAGGCGATTTGACGCGATTGCTGGAGCGGCATGCCGAGGTACTGTCCGTGCCCGTTGCCGAGGTGATGACCACGTCGCCGCGAATGGCTCACGATCATGAACTGGGGAGTGCCGTCGTGCACCGTATGGAGACGTATGGCATCATGGCGATGCCGGTACTGGGTACGCAGGAACAGCTCGTCGGCATCGTGCACCTGCACGACCTGATGCGCGCGGGGGCAGCATGAGCTGGCGCCCCCTGTTGGCCGCAGCACTGGCGTGCTTGGTATTGACCGCGGCGGCGTGCCCAACGTCGAAGGGCAAGACGCAGGTCAAGGCGAAGGCCACGCGGTCGGTCATTCCCGATTCGGCCGATCAGATCATTTTCGGTGGTCGTATCTTCCTGACCGACCAGGGTGTGTCGAAAGGGGTACTGCTGGCGGACACCGTACTGACCTACGACGATGGCACCCGAATGGAGTTACGCCGGGTGAACGTCACGTTTTACACATCGGTGGGGATGAAGGATGGCGTCCTCACTGCGAAGGCCGGGACGTACAATTCACGGCTCTCCCGGCTCGACGCGCGCGGCGACGTCGTCATCGTGCGCGACGATGGTAAGCGACTCACGTCGCCACAGCTTGTGTATGATCAGGTGCGAAACCAGATCTTCACGGACAGTACGTTCGTGCTGAACGAGCCCGCTCGTACGTTTACGGGACTGGGGTTCGAGTCCGATCCGCAGCTCACGACGTTCCGCTGTATCCGTAACTGCAAGGGCCTCGCGCCCGTCAAGATTCCCACCAAGTAACGCGTGACTCCTCGACGCTCGCGAACTCGCGCCCTCACGGTCCTCGGTACCGTTTCGCTGCTGGCGATCTTCGCCGGTTGCCACAGCGCGCGAAGCGGAGCGACGTCCGTTGCCCCCGCGAGCACCGTCGCGAGCGCAGACAGTTCGGCTCGGCTGGGTGCGCGCGCCGAATCGGTGCGCGCCGACTCCGCGCGGGCAGAGTCGCTGGCCGTGTCGGTGAAGGCGGCACGCAAGGACAGCGCGGTCACGCGCGATAGCCTCGCGCGCGCAGCCACCCGTCGCGATAGTGTGGCCGCAGCGGCCAAGCGCCCAGCCCGGAAGGCAACCGCCGCGACGAGCCGCAATTGTGTACTGGATTTCGCCGACAGCCCGCCGGAGACCCGGCTGCTGTACAATCGACTTCCCGACAGCACGGCGAACACCTTTATCGGTGGCGGTTTCATCGGCCGGTGTCAGGGCGAGAACAACCGCATCAGCGCCGACAGTGCCGAACAGTTCGAGTCGGCGGGCATCGTCAACATGTACGGCAACGTGGTGTACGAAGAGCCGAAGAAGCTGCGCATCACGGCTGCCCACGCCACGTACTTTACCCGGGAAGGTCGTCTGTTCGCCGACGGCGGCGTGGTGGCCACGCAACTCGCGACCGGCAGCACGTTCAGAGGGCCGAATATCGAATACTACCGCGTCATGCCGGGGCGTCCGGTGGCGAAGTTGGTAGCACCGAATCGGCCGACGGCCCAACTGATTGAGCAGGACAGCACCGGCAAGGCCGGAGAGCCCACCGTGGTCACGGCCGATCGCTTTGAAGACCTGGGGGACACGCTGGTCCTCGGCTGGGGCGATGTGGTGATCACCCGCGAGAAGATCGTTGGGCGCGCCGATTCGCTGGCCTACAACAAGATCACCCAGACGGCGAGGCTGATGCGCGTCGCGCGGATTCGCAGCGTGGATACGGCGCAGGCGTTTACGCTGACCGGCGACACCATCGACCTGTTCACCACCGACAAGAAGCTCAATCGCGTCTTCGCGTTGCACGCCGCAACGGCGACCAACAAGGATCTGGTGATCAACGCCGAGCGGATCGATCTGCGTCTCAAGGAGCAGAAGATCGACGAAGCGTACGCCTTCGGGAAGGGCCGGGCGCGCGCAAGGACACCGCAGCAGGATGTCGAAGCCGACTCGATGCGAATCGTTCTCACCGACCAGCGGCCGCGGCAAGTGCGTGCGATCGGTGGTGCGGTGGCGAAGGGGGTGCCGGACACCCTCAAGATCAAGTCGGCCGATCGCGATATGCTGCGCGGCGACAGTCTCTTTGCGTACTTCGACACGACCCGGACGCCAGCCGATACGGGCCAGCAGACGCAGATCAAGGAAATCCGCGCCTTCGGGAATGCCAGCTCGCTGTTTCAGGTCGCATCCAAGAAGGGGCCGGCCGCGCCGCCCGCTGTCAACTATGTCCGGGGCCAGCGCATCTTCGTGCAGTTCGATACGGGCTCCGTGCGGGAGGTTCGAGTAGATTCCTCCGCATCGGGAGTGTATCTCGAACCGGCTCCGGACAGTCTTTCGGATACCACGGCCCAGAAGGGGGGCACCAAGAAGCCGGCGGGCGGAAAGCCCCCTCGTGCTCCCGCTGGCCGGCCGCCGAAGCCTCCTACGCCGATGCTCGCCCCCATTGGCTCCGTTGCCGTTCCCATCTCTCGCCGCCTGTCATGACCGACTCCGCTTCGCCCGTGCCGACTTCGCTGGAGGAGACCATCGCGATGGTCGATCGCGTCGTCCACGGAGATCGGTCGATGGCGCTGGCCCTCGGTGCGGTGATCGAGGCTGCCGACGCCCATGGCGCGGCGGCGCTGCACGCGATCGCCGGTCGGTACGTCGAGCAGCACGCTGACGGGACGCGCCTGCCGATGGACGAGGTCCGTGGGCATCTGGCGTCGTCCATCTTGCCTCGACTGGCCGCGGGCGGCGTACTCGACCTTCCGGCGCAGGGGCTGTCGTCTCCGGAGTCCACCGTGCAAGTCGCGCCGGCGCTCTGGACCGCAGTGCGAGCGCATCGTGCAGAACTGGCGCGGCAGCTTAGGGCGACCGGCGAATTGCCGCGCGCCGGTCGTCCCCCCGCCCCCGTCGCCAGCGCGCCCGTGACGACGGAGTCCGTGCTGAGCGCGGAGGGACTGGTCAAGGCCTACCGCGGTCGTCGCGTCGTCAATGACGTGGCGCTGAACGTCGCTCAGGGAGAGATCGTGGGGCTGCTTGGGCCGAACGGCGCCGGAAAGACCACCACGTTCTACATGCTGGTCGGTCTGATCGAGCCGCAGTCCGGACGCATCAAGCTCGATGGAAAGGACATCACCGGCATGCCCATGTATCAACGGGCGCGGCAGGGGATCGGCTATCTCTCGCAGGAACCGTCGATTTTCCGGAAGCTGACCGTCGAGCAGAACATTCTGGCGATCCTTGAGACGCTCCCGCTGTCGGCGGATGAGCGGAAGGCACGGCTTGAAACACTCCTCGATGAACTGAGCATCAAACACCTACGCGGCAGCCGTGCTTTCCAGCTCTCCGGTGGTGAACGCCGTCGGTTGGAGATCACGCGCGCACTGGTGACGCAGCCGAAGTTCATGATGCTCGACGAGCCGTTTGCCGGTGTCGATCCGATCGCCGTGCACGATATTCAAACCATCGTGGCTGGCCTGCGTCATCGTGGCATCGGCGTGCTCATCAGTGACCATAATGTCGAACAGACGCTGGACATTGTGGATCGTGCATACATCATGTTTGATGGGCAGGTGAAAGTGTCCGGCACCGTTCGCGAACTGGTATTCGACGATACGGTTGCCGAGATCTACCTAGGGCCGACGCTCACTGCGCGACTCCGCGCTCGCTTCGCAGAAGCCGATGAAGAGGTGGTGACGTCATGAGGCCAGGTCTCCAACAGAGTACCGGACTCCGGCAGGAGCTGAAGGTCAATCCTCGCCTGTACCAGGCGATGGATCTGCTGTACATGCCCCTCCTCGATCTGCAGCAGCATCTCAAGCAGGAACTGCTCACCAATCCGTTTCTCGAGCTCGTCGAACCGGAGGACGAGGAGGACGACTCCCCCGACGCCGACGAAGTGCCGGAAGCACAAGATCTCGCCGAGCCCGAAACGACGCCCGAATCCGAGCCCGAGAAGACCGGCGATGATGACGTCGATTGGGAGGCCGTCCTCCTCGATGGCTTTGAAACTGGCGGTCAGCGCGAAGAGAATGAGCAGCGCGAGTGGTATGAGCCCGTGACCGTCGACACCAAGCATCTCTCCGATCATCTCACCGAGCAGCTGTCGCTGATCGAGATGTCGCCGCGGGAAGCGTTTCTGGCCGATGAATTCGTCGGCAACATTTCCGACGACGGCTATCTCGCCTGTCCACTGGAAGAGATTCAGCGTGGGGTGAACGAGCTGCTCGTGCGCGAGGCCGAGGAGCGCGACTCCGAGGTCGCACCGTTCAGCGACGCGGAGATGCAGGCGATGCTCGCGATCATTCAGGAGCTTGATCCGCCCGGCGTCGGGGCGCGCGATCTGCGCGAGTGTCTGCTCCTGCAGCTTCGCGCCGCGGGCCACCGTGTGTCGATGGCCTACCGGCTGGTCGAGGAGTCATTCGAGGAGCTCATCTCGCACCGGTGGAGCGAACTGGCGAAACGCTTCGGGATCAGCGCCCAGGACGTTCAGCACGCGGCCGACGAGATCGCCAAGCTCGATCCCAAGCCCGGTCTGCGCTACAGCGCGGGCGGTGACAACTACATCATCCCGGATCTCGTCGTCGACAAGATCGGTCAGGCGTATCACATCTTCCTGAACGACGGCAATCTACCGCGACTCAAGTTGTCGCGTGCGTATCAGGAGATCGCCCGCGACAAGAAGAAGTTCGATACCGAGAGCAAGGATTTCATCGCCAGCAAGCTGAATTCCGCCAACTGGATGATTCAGGCCATCGAGCAGCGCCGCCAGACGATGCTCAAGGTCATGCACTACATCGTGGATCGGCAACGTGACTTCTTCGAGCGGGGCGTACAGGCCCTACGGCCGCTGACGCTGCGCGAAGTCGCGGAGGCGGTCGGGATGCACGAGTCCACCGTCAGTCGCGTTACCAACGAGAAGTTCGTGCAGACGCCGCGTGGCGTGTTGCCGCTCAAATTCTTCTTCTCGTCGGGACTCGCAACGAGTGATGGCGATGATGTGTCCGCGCGCGGCATCAAGGACCAGATCCAGAAGCTGGTCTCGGGCGAAGACACCAAGAATCCGCTCACCGATCAGGCAATCGTCGAGATCCTGCAGGAAACCGGAGTGCAGATTGCGCGTCGGACCGTCGCCAAGTACCGTGACCAGCTTGGTGTGCTCCCCGCCCGTATGCGCAAGCGCGTCTGACCGCGCGCGACTGACCGCGATCTCATCTCTCTTAAGAATGGCCGTCTCCGCCCGTCCGCTCCGGCGCGTGTCCCGTCTCATGTCGACGCCCCCCGTCGACGTCAGTGTCCTTGTCCCCGCCAAGGATGAGGCGGGCAACCTCCCGCTCTTCCTGGAGTTGTGCGACGTCACCTTCCGCGCTGAGTCGGCCCGCTATGAAGTCGTGGTGGTCGACGATGGCTCGTCGGATGGCAGTTGGGCGCTCCTGCAGGAGCTCCGCTCGCAGTACCCGTTCCTGCGTCCGGTGCGCCACCGTGCGCAACGGGGAATCGCCGAGGCGCTGCGCACCGGCTACCTCCAGTCGCATGGTCGCGTGCTGGTCTTCTATCCCGCCGATCTGCAGTTCAAGCCCGAGGACATCCCGCGTCTCGTGAATCCGATTCTGGCTGGCGAGTCGGACATGGTCACGGGGTACAAGCAGGGCAAGTACGAAAAGGCGTTCGTCTCGGGCATCTACAACAAGCTCAGTCGCACGCTGTTCCATGTGCCCGTGCGCGACCTGAACAACGTCAAGGCATATCGACGGGAGATCATGGCGGCGCTCCCGATGCGGCCGGACTTCCATCGCTACATGATCGTGATGGCGGCGGCACAGGGGTTTACCGTCACCGAAGTGCCCGTGCCGCTCTATGCGCGCCACTCCGGCCGGTCGAAGTTCGGGCTCTCGCGGATCCCCATCGGCGTGCTCGACATGCTCGCGGTGTGGTTCGAGCTCAAATTCGGCCAGAAGCCGTTGTTGGCGTTCGGCATGCTCGGCGTGGCACTCTTTGGCGTCGGGGTACTCACGGGGCTCGGTGCGCTCGTCTGGCTTGCGATCACCGGTCACGGGCAGCGCTGGGTGTGGACGGTGATCCAAACGTGCCTCATGCTCGGCTCGATTTTTTTCGCCACCGGCCTCCTTGGCGAGCAGATCGCACAACAGCGCTCCGAAGTGCGTGAGCTGCGCCGTGAGCTCGACGAGTTGGCGAGTGCGCAGCACGAAGCGGATGCCGACGACGTCGCGTCGGATGGGTCATCCGGCGCCGATCGTCCCCCGCGCTGACCGTCGGCGCTCCGGTGCCCCGCGCCGTACGCGTGCTCTTCGTCACCCACAACGTGCCACGCTTCGTCGGGGACGCGGCCGGGTCGTTCGTGCTGCGGCTGGCGGTGGCGCTACAGTCGGCAGGGGCGCAGGTCGACGTGATCGCGCCGGCGGCCGCGGATCTGAGCGAGCTCGGCACGCTGGAAGGCGTCCGCATCGAGCGCGTTCGGTATGCCAGCGACGCGCGCATGACGCTCGCCTATGGCGGAAACATGGCGGAGCAGGTGATGGCATCGTGGGGTGGCAAGGTCGCCCTGTTGGGGATGCTTCGCGCGATGCGTCGCGCCGTTCGCCGGCGCCTCGACACAGCCGCGCGCGCCGGTGAACCGTACGACGTGGTTCATGCGCACTGGTGGTTCCCCGCGGCCTTGGCACTCTGGCGTGCGCGTCGGGCCGGCGACCCACCGATGGTCATCACGATGCATGGTTCCGACGTCCGGCTCGCGCAGCGGACCTCGCCGGCGCACCCCGTGATGCGCGCCGTGCTCGGTGAGGCGTCGATCTGCACGGCCGTCTCCGGATGGCTGGCCGAGACGGCCCGGCGTATCGCGCCCGACGCGACCATCGCCGTCTCCCCGATGCCCGTCGATACTCGGTACTTTGCGCCGCCCACCGCGCCAATGTCGCCAAGAAGTGGGATTCTGTTTGTCGGCCGACTGAATGCGCAGAAGGGGCTCGAGGACCTGCTCGACGCCATGGTCTCACCAGCGATGCAGGCGCACGACGCGCGGCACGCCGGAGCACCGACGATGCTCGACGTCGTCGGCGACGGGCCGGCGCGCGAGTTGCTACACGCGCGCGCCGTCGCCCTCGGCCTCTCGGAACGGATACGTTGGTATGGTGCGCTCCCCCAGCCCGCGCTGGTCCCGCTGTACCAAGGCGCATACGCCTTGGCGATTCCCTCCCGCGAGGAAGGATTGGGGCTGGTGGCCGTTGAAGCGCAGCTGTGCGGCACCCCCGTGGTGGCGTATGCAGATGGTGGGCTCCTCGATGTCGTCCGACCGGATCACGGCGGCACGCTCGTGACGGTCGGCGATACAGATGCCCTTGGTGAGGCGCTCGCCCGCTTGCTTGGCGACGAGGCCGCCGCACGCCATCGCGGGATGGCGGCGCGCGACGACATGCTCGCCCGTTTTTCACCGGACGCGGTCGCCGATCGCTATCTCACGCACTACCGGCAGGCGCGACGATGACGCGCGCGACGACCTCGCGCCTGCGCGGTATCCTCCACCACCCGGCGCTGAAGCTGGGATTACTGCTGCTGACTGGTGTGTTCATCGCGTGGGCGCTCAACGGGCAGTGGATCGCCTTGCGCACGTCGGCGCGGGAGATACGCGTCGAGTGGCGTTGGATCGCCGCCGCCAGCGTGATCATGCTGAGTGTCTACGCGATGCTGATTCAGAGTTGGCGCCTATTGTTGCGCGGATGGGGCGGCGACCTGGCCTTCCTCTCCGCGGTGCGTATCTGGACAATCGCCAATCTCGGTCGATGGCTTCCGGGGAAGGTCTGGTCGGTTGGCGCCTTGAGCGTCCTCGCCGCGCGGGAAGGCGTTTCGGGCGGTACCGCCGCCGGTGCAGCCGTATTGGGAACGCTGCTGAATATTGGGGCGGGGTTCGGTGTGGCGGTGATCACGGGCGCCGAATCACTCGACACCGTGTATCCGGGGTTTCGAACCGGCGCCCTGATCGCGACGGTGTTGTTCGTGGCCGGCGTGGCGGCGCTGCCGGTGCTTTTGCCTCCGGTCCTCGCGTGGTTCGCGAACGCACGAGGGGTGCCGTTGCTGGGTAAGCGGCTCTCAGCAGGCACCCTCTGGGGGGCGGCGGCGGTCAATGCGGCGTCGTGGGTGGGCTACGGTTTCGCGTTCGCGCTGTTCTCACGCGGCGTGACGCCGGGAATCAGCAGCGAGCCGATGCTGTTCATCGCCGTCTTCACGGCGTCGTACCTCATCGGGTTCCTCGTCCTGTTCTCACCCGGTGGATTGGGATTCCGCGAGGCGGCGCTGACGGTGTTCCTCGTCGGCGTCGGCGCCGCGGGGCAGGGGGACGCCGTAATCCTCGGCGTCACCTCGCGGGTCTGGCTTACCGTGCTGGAAGTGCTCCCCGGGCTCGTCAGCCTGCTCTTCCTCCCCGCCGCGCAGCGCCACGCGCTGCATCGCGACCGATGAGCGGTTTCGAGCCCCCCCGCGCTGCCATCCCCCTTCCAGTCTCCTCGATGGCTCGTACTGACGAGTCGCACACACCGCCGCCGTCACCGCGTTTCCCGCTTGCCTGGTCGGCAGTGGTGTGCACCGTCGCGACCATGCTGCTGGCGTGGCCGGCGCTCGGGGGCGCGTTCCTCGTCAATCCGAATTCGGATCAGTACCTCGCGGGCTATGCCTTCCGTGAGTTCGCCGCCCGCTCGCTTCGCGACGGCCATGGATTCCCACAATGGAATCCGTACCAGTTCGGTGGGATGCCGTACATCGCGGCCATGCACGGCGACATTTTCTACCCGACGTTCCTGCTGCGGCTGGTGCTGCCGACCGACATCGCGATGACGTGGGGCTTCGTGCTCCACACCCTGCTGGCCGGCGTCTTCACCGTTGGATTCCTCAGGGCGGCGGGTGTCCGGTTTCAGAGCGCGATCGTGGGCGGGGTCGCCTATCTGCTCAGCGGCGCGGTGGCGTCCTATGCCTCGCCTGGACACGATGGCAAGTTGTTCGTCAGCGCGCTGCTGCCTGCCGCCCTCTGGGCACTGGTGCGCGGCATGTGCGATGGCTGGCGCCGCGCATGGGGGCTGCTCGCCCTCATTGTCGGATTGGCGGTGCTGTCGCCGCATCCTCAGCTGCTGCAGTACATGCTGCTGACGTGCGGCGCCTTCGCGCTGTTCGTGGCACTCCGCCCCGGGAGTCTGGCGGCCGAATCGACGGCGCGCGACACGACCGCAGCGAGCCGGTTCCCTCGATTGCCCCTCGCCCTGGGGGCCGTCCTGCTCGGCGCGGTCATGGGAGCGATTCAATATTTGCCGGTGTACGAATACGTGCCGTGGTCCCCCAGGGCCGGCGGAACGGGGTACGACTATGCCACGAGTTTCTCGTTCCCCCTCGAGGAAACGATCAACGTGTACCTCCCGCAGTTCTCGGGAATCCTCGACAACTATTGGGGTCGCAACGGCATCCATTTCCACAGCGAGTACATCGGTGCCAGCGTACTCTGCCTGGCGCTTTACGCGTTCGGCGGTGGACTGGTGAATCGGCACCGCTCCCACGCGTGGTTCTGGCTGGGCGCGCTGATCGTCTCGCTCCTCTGGGCCTGGGGAGGCAACACCCCGTTCTATCAACTCGTCTACACCGTCGTTCCCGCGTCGAAGTTCTTCCGGGCGCCCAGCACGATCCTGTATGTGAGCGCCTTCGCCTGCGCCGTTCTTGCGGCCTTCGGAACGGAGCGAATCCTGGCGGGGAAGGGGACAGCACGGTACACGATCGGGTGGACCATCTTTGCGATGCTGATCGGGGTCCTCGCGACGTCGGGGGCGTTCACCGACATGGCGATGGCCATGCTCGGTGATACACGCGCGGACCGCATCGTCGCGAACGCGGGGAATGTCGTCGCCGGCGCCTGGCGTTCCGCGCTGGCCATCGTCGCGCTGGTCGCGATCATGCGTGCGGTCGCGCAGGGCGTACTCCGGGCGTCCCTCGCCGGCTGGTTACTCGCTGCCGTGGTGGCACTCGACCTCTGGAGTGTGGAGCGTCACTATTGGACATTCTCGGCCCGTGCCGACCAGCTCTATGCCGAAGACGACATCACCCGATTCCTCAGGGCGCAGCCGGAGCCGGCCCGTGTCATCGCCGTCCCACTCGACGACAACATGGCGCCGCACGATCCGTTCGTGCTTGGTGATGCCCTCATGCATCATGGCATCCGCGGCGTGCTTGGCTACCATGGCAACGAACTCGGCCGCTACCAGGAGCTCTACGGGAAGAGCGAGGGATTCCGGTCCATCGCCAATCCGAACTTCTGGGCGCTCACGAATGCGCGGTTCATCTACACCAACACCCCCGGTTTGCCCGTTCAAGGTGCGAGGCTGGCGGCCGGTCCGGTGCGCAACGCCGCGGGGAGTATGACCTATCTGTATGAGCTTCCCGGTGAGCATCCGGCGGCCTGGGTCACCCCGCTGATCGTGCAGCTCGACGATGCGACCACGAAAGCAACCGTCCTCAACCCGTTGTTCGACGTGAAGCGCGTCGCGATCTTTGATACGGCGTCGTCTATTCAGACCAGGCCGGTCAACTCGCCGATGCCGGAACCGGTGCCGTTCGGCGTTGCTGTCACGCGATACGAAGCGGGGGCCATCGACATCACCCTCGGCGGGTCCGCGCCCGCCGGTAGTGGCCTGGTCGTTTCCGAAAATTACTATCCCGGTTGGACCGCGACGGTGGACGGCAAACCTGCCAGCATCGCCCGGGCCGACTACACCCTCATTGGCGTTGAGTTGCCCACGGGCGCGAAGTCTGTTCGGCTCCGCTTCGACAGTGCACCATATCACACGGGGAAGTTGTTGACTTTGCTGGCACTTGGCGCGGCGTTGCTCTGGTGGTTTATCGGGTTCGCGCTCGACCGGAAGGCCGGGACCGTGGCCGACGCGATCGTCGCGTGAGGTACTCGACGTGACCAGAACACCGACTCCGGCTCGTGGTTCACTCGCGGTGGGCGAACGCGCCCTCGTGATTGTGCCGACGTATAACGAAAGCGAGAATGTCACCCGTATCGTGCCGCTCGTCCTGTCCCAGGACGCCCGGATCGATGTGCTGGTGGTCGATGACAACTCCCCAGACGGCACCGGCCGACTCGCCGATGAGCTCGCCGCAGCCGATTCACGCGTCCACGTGCTGCATCGCGCCGGGAAGGAGGGGCTTGGCCGCGCGTATCTGGCGGGCTTCAAGTGGGCCCTGGAGCGCGATTACGCGTTCATCTTCGAGATGGACGCAGACTTCTCGCATGACCCTGGTCACCTACCGGAGTTTCTCGCCGCGATCCGCCACACCGATCTGGTCCTCGGATCCCGGTATCGGGACGGCAAGGTCACGGTCGTGAACTGGCCGATGACCCGGCTCGTGTTGTCGTACGGCGCAAACATCTACGCGCGGGCGGTCACAGGACTCCGGCTCGGAGACGCGACCGGCGGTTTCAAGTGCTTCCGCCGGGAAGTGCTGATGGCGATCCCGCTCGATAAGGTGCGCTCAAATGGGTACGCCTTCCAGATCGAGATGAGCTTCCGGGCCTGGAAGCGAGGATTCCGCATCGCTGAGATTCCCATCGTCTTCCACGATCGGACGGAAGGCGAATCGAAGATGTCCAAGCGGATCGTACGTGAGGCCATATGGATGGTCTGGCGGCTTCGTTGGTGGGCCATCACGGGGAACGCGTGATGCCTCCGGGTCCAACCCTGCAGGGGCTCGCCTTCGCCAAGATGACGGGATCGGGTAACGACTTCGTGTTCTTCGATGGCCGTGCAGTGCCGCGTGACCTTGTCACATCACCCGAGGTGGTAAGGTCTATCTGCAACAGGCACAATGGCATAGGGGCAGACGGTGTTGTTGTCATCGAACCGGCGCACCCCGATGCGGATGTGAGGATCCACTACGTCAACAGCGACGGCACCCCAGCGGATCTCTGCGGAAATGCGACCTTGTGCTCAACGGCGTTGTCGGCGTTGCTCGGCTTGTCCGCCGCGTCGGGGATGACACTCGCGACGCCAGCCGGCCTGATCGCCAGCCGCCTCGCCGCCGGACTACCCGAGATCGATCTCCAGCCCGTGACGGCGATTCGCACCGCGATGCCGATCGATCTCACGGCCGGTGAGCAGCGGGTCGGATTCGCGGTGGCTGGCATTCCGCATCTCGTCATCCTGTGCGCCGATGCGCACCTGGTCGATGTCGACGACCGCGGGCCGTTGCTGCGTCGCCATCCCGCTTCCGGCTCGGCCGGGGCGAATGTGAACTGGGTATCGCCGATGCCGGGCGGCCGGTGGCGCTACCGCACGTTCGAGCGTGGCGTGGAGGGCGAGACGTTGGCCTGCGGAACGGGTGCGGTCGCGACCGCCGTCCTCTTGGCCGCGTGGGGGCTGTCAACCGATCCCTCCATCATGATCCGGAGCAGCTCCGGTCGGGATCTCGAGGTTCGGCTGACGACCACGGCGTCGGGGGTTCAGCCCACACTGCGAGGTGAGGGTCGCGTGGTGTTCCGCGGCGTGATCGAGTCGATCTGAGCGAGCTGGATGGACGACGGCACCGCCAGGATCGGCGGGCCAGCGATTCACGCGCATTTGGTAGCGCGCACGGCGTGGAAAGGTGGACGCCAACATGGTTCGTGAGGGCACACCAGAGAATGCCCCTTGGGACAACCATGCAAAGCCCATTATGGCAATACCTTACGGGCTTCTTCCACACCGACCGGCGGGATTCCCAAAATCTTTTCCCACAGTTATCCACCACCATAGGTTTACATAACATGTATTATGCGCATATTAAAACGCGAGCAATTGAGAAGACTGACCTTATGAGGGCCCCTTCTGGACGCGTTAGTGTCGTATTCCCCGCCGCTCCATCCATGGCACAAAAACAAGAGGGCGGCACCGGGAATTCCCGTGCCGCCGCTCACTGAGACTGTGCCACCCAACGACAACGCCGGTCGTCGACGCCACTGAGCGGGGCCGATCGACCGCCGCTCGAACCTCGATCAGCTCTTGCCGGCGCCAGCCAACTCGCCGAGGCGAACATTGGCTTCCTGCGATACCTGGCTATCCGTCTTGGCCAGTTCCTCCCAGATCTTCTTGGCCTCCGCGTTCTTGCCGGCCGCCATCAAGCTGCGGGCTTCGGATGCCTGGTAGCTGCTCTTGTCGTTTGCGAACTTGGCAGCGGCCGAGGCCTTGCCGTAGTGCACCGCCGCATCGGCAAGCTTGCCCTGAAGTTCGTAGCCGACGGCGATGAGGGACTCCATGGAGGCCTTGAAGTCCGAGCTCGCACCGCCCACCGACTTGTCGAGTGCGGCGATGCCATCGGCGTACTTCTTCTGCTCGTAGAGCGCCTGAGCCAGCAGGAGCGTGGCCTGTTGACCGGCGGCCGTGCCCGAGAAGTTCTTGGCAACCTTCTCAAGCGCCTTCGTGGCGTCGTCGAGCTTCCCCTGTGCCATCGGGGCCTGGGCGGCGTAAAGCGCCGTCGACGCCTTCGTGTTCTGCCCCGCGGTGTAGCTGCGATAGCCGAAGATCGCGAGTGCGGCGACCGCGACACCGCCGACGGCCATACCGATCGGGCGGCTGTTCGACATGAACCAATCGCCGAACTTCTCCATCGGATCGTCGGAGAGGCTCGAATTGGACGACGCGGTACGGGACGACTGGGCCATGCGGAAGACCAGCGATGAGGGGCGAAGATCGTGGCGCCCGACCTCCGCCTGCACGTTCGAACGCGCAGTCACGGAGCGGACACGGGAGAGTCAGGAAACATAGCGACAAACGCCTCAGGAGTGTATGGGGCGTTGGCGGTGACGTGACATCATGTCCCCGGCAGGGATCGAACCTGCGGCCTGAAGTTTAGGAAACTTCCGCTCTATCCAACTGAGCTACGGGGACGGACCACGGTGCGGAGCCGACACGGCGCGCGACGTTGCGAATCTCACCGATTCGGACGCCACGCTCAAGGCGGGCGGCACGCGATGTTCTCTACAACGTGACGACGGAGTGAACCGTCCGGCCCGCCAGGCGGGCACGTCCATCGAGGAAACCCAGTTCGACGAGGACCGAGACGCCGGCGACCGTGGCCCCCAGTCGCTCAATCAGTCGGCATGTAGCGGCTGCCGTACCGCCGGTCGCCAGCACGTCGTCAACCACCACGACGCGGGCGCCTGCCCCGACCGCGTCCGTGTGCATCTCGAGCACGTCGCTCCGGTACTCCAGATCGTACGACTCTCGCTCGGTTTTCCACGGAAGCTTTCCGGGTTTCCGCGCGGGGGCAAAGGGAACGTTGAGGTGCAGCGCCAGCGGCATGCCGAACAAAAATCCCCGGCTCTCCACGCCGACCACGTGGGTGATGCCGCTGTGGACAAAGGGAGCAGCCATCGCGGAGATGGCCTCGCGCATAAGCGCGGGATCCGCCAGCACCGGCGTGATGTCTTTAAAAAGAATGCCCGGCGTGGGAAAATCGGGCACATCGCGAAGCGTCGCGGTCAAACGCGCAATCAGTGTAGCAGTCATGTAGGCAAAGTTATCGCTTGGCACGCGGGCGCGCTCGGCACACGGACTGGGGGCTAGCGCGAAATCGTGAATGCCGCCGGCAAGCCGATGGCGTCGAAGCTCGTGAGTTCCCGCCGGACCACCTCAGTGACCGTGGAGTGGGTTGGACCGACGCGGAGTTGGTGCTCCAAGGCATCCAACGCCACGGCCTCACCTGAGGCGACGAGAACCACCGCGCCGTCCGGCTCGTTTCGTACCCATCCCGAGAGGGCCAGTGCGCGCGCCTGCTCGCGCACAAACCAACGGAAGCCAACCCCCTGCACTTCCCCTTCCACGCGATAGCGGCGAACCGCCGATGCCATCAGCGGCGGACGCCGAGCAGGGCGGCAAGCGCCGCCGCGAGCGCGGCGGCGTCCCCCAAGCGCGGCTCGTAGCCGGCGAGCACGATCTCGCCATCACGCACACGTCGGGCGAGCAGCTCGAGCGCTTGGGCGCCCGCCTCGGCGTTGTCATCATCGACTCGGCGCACCCGATCGGCCCATGCCTGGTGCGCGCCGCTCGAGGCAGCGTTCGGCCAGCGGTCCGGTGGAACGGCGCGGTCTGGGCGGAGCGGCATGAGGTCGATGACATCGTCGTCGTTCCACGCCGGCAGGGGCGACCGCAACGACACGCCATCGAACCCGCGAGCCGACTCGAGTGACGTACTGGCGATGCCCTCGTGGTCCAGAAGTGCCTCGGCGAGCGCCCGCATGCGTTCGGCGGCCTCATCAAGCGCCCATGCCTCAGAAGACGGTATGGCATCGAGCGTGAGCGGCGTGCCAACCGCAGGCGCCGGTTCGGCCACGACCGGTTCGGCCACGACCGGTTCGGCCACGGCGCGCATCGGCAGCACGGGGGTAGACGAGAGAAATGCGTCGATCCACGGAAGCGGAGGGACCGTCGCCGACGCGGCCGAGGCGGCGGCGCTCGTCGCCACACCGCGCGTGGACGAATCGAGCGCCACGCTCGGCGTCACCGCCGCCGCGCTGAACGGACTCGGCTTGTCGATGGCGGGCGTTCCGCGCCACGGTCCCGGGACGTACGGCCGGACTTGGGGCTGCGCGGTACCCGCTCCGAGGTCAGCCGACTCGCCCCCCGTGCCGGGAAGCGAGTACGGAGCAACAGGTGCGCGCAACTCGGCGCCGTACGGCGGAATGGAGGACGGAGTGGACATGGCGTGGGCAGACCGTGAATGCCGAAGATGCGCGGAAGGGCCCTCGCGCGCAAACGTGCGCAGTGGCCAGCTCCGTCAGGCCGGCCAACCACCGGCCCCAATCAAGGGGACGAAGCGGACCGGAACGATGTCACGACCCTCCAGCTGTCCGTGCCGTTTTACGAACAGGGTGAGCATCTGTTCGTCCCGGTCGCCAATCGGGATCAGCATCCGCCCCCCTTCAGCGAGCTGCTCCTCCAACGCCGCTGGTACGTGCGGCGCACCGGCGCTGACCACGATCCCGTCGTATGGACCGTACTCACGCCATCCGAGCGTGCCGTCCCCCAGCAAGAGCGACACGTTGCGCACATTGGCCTGCTGCAGCAGCGGACGCGCCTTGTCGAGCAGCGCCGGAAAGCGCTCAATCGAGAAAACCTGCGCCGCCAACTCCGCCAACAACGCCGTCTGATACGCGGATCCGGTACCGATCTCGAGGACCTTCTCCTTACCGGTCAGGAGCAGCTGCTCGAGCGCCCGGGCATGCACGTAGGGTTGCGAAATCGTCTGCCCACTGCCGATGGGCAGCGCCGAATCTTCATACGCGCGATGACGCACCGTGGGCGGGACGAACAGATGCCGCGGCACCTGATCGATCGCCCGCAAGACGGCGAGATCACGTATCCCCTTCTCTTGGAGCGCCTCGACGAGCCGTCGACGCGCGCCGCGGAACTCCGGCTCTACAGAGGACGCCACCAATCCGCCGCCGTATCGAGCACATCGCGGTGCGTGAGGTCGAGATGCAACGGGGTCACCGAGATGTAACCGTCGTGCACGGCGCGGAAGTCCGAATCGTCCGGGCCGCTCCACGACACGCTGCCCCCGCCGATCCACAGAATTTCACGTCCCCAAGGGTCCTTCATCTTGGTGATCGAATCGCTGAAGACGCGACGGCCGAGCCGAGTCAGACGGACACCCTTGATCTGGTCGCCCGCCACATTGGGCAGGTTCACGTTCAGCAGCGTTTCGCGCGGAAACGACGTGAGCGACATCAGGTGTTTCAGCAGATCGCGTAGTACGTCGACCTGCGTCTCGAGCAGGGCATCGGCGCGCAACAAGCTCCCGGCAAACGATACCGCAATAGACGGGATGCCGAGAGCAAGTCCTTCCATCGCGGCCGCCACCGTGCCGCTGTACAGCACATCCTCACCCATGTTCGGACCGTGATTGATCCCGCTGATCACGTAGTCCGGGCGCGACGTCAGCAGCGCCTCACAGGCCAGCATCACGCAATCGGTCGGCGTACCATCCACCTGCCACCGACGTTCGCCGAGTTGCACAGGGCGAAGGGGATGATGCAGGGTGAGCGAATGGCTCGTCGCACTTTGTTCCCGATCGGGCGCCACGACGCTGAGCTCACCCAGCGGAAGGCAGGCCTGCTCGAGTATGCCTAGACCCTTGGCGAGAATACCGTCGTCGTTGCTGAGGAGAATGCGCATCGGAGCGGTTGGAGGAGGAGAAAGCGGCGCGCGGACGAATGGCGCGCGCCACAGGCGCTATGGCGAGCGCGGGGCCGGACGGTCGTCGAGGAGCGCCTGCAGCTCCACAAGGTCGCGCTCGAGGCTCTCGAGCGCTTCGATCTGAAGCGCCGCACGAGCGGCTGGTCGCAACGAGGCGCCCTTGCGGTGCTCGTCGAGCTTCTGCCGCGCCCCGTCGATGGTGTACTTCTCCGTGTACAGGAGATGCTTGACGAGCAGAATCAGTTCGACTTCGCGCCGCGCGTATACGCGGTTACCGCTCCGATTCTTCGCCGGATTGAGCAGCTTGAATTGGCTCTCCCAATAGCGCAGGACGTGCGGTTTGAGATCGGTGAGGGAACAGACCTCACCAATGGAATAGAACTCCTGAATCGGCTCACCGCGGGGCGCGCCCACGTCAGTCGCGCTCCGCGCGCAGCTCGCGCGCCATCAGTTCGACGACCGCTTCCCGCGGTGCCTGTCCTTCAAACAGGATGCGATACGTCGCATCGATGATCGGCATCTCGACGCCGGCACGATCCGCCAGGGCCTTCGCACTCTGCGCGTTCAGCACACCCTCGGCAACGGTGTCCTTACCGGCCAGCGCTTCGTCGAGCGATTGCCCCTGCCCGATGGCCACGCCGAGCGCCCGATTCCGTGAGAGCGCGCCGGTGCACGTCAGCACGAGATCCCCGAGCCCCGCGAGTCCTGCGAAGGTCTCTGCCCGAGCGCCCAGCGACACGCCCAGACGGGTCATCTCCGCCAGACCACGTGTCATCAGTGCGGCGCGCGGATTGTATCCGAGGCCCAGCCCATCGAGGATACCGGTGGCAACCGCCATCACGTTCTTGAGCGCGCCCCCGAGTTCCACACCAACTACGTCTTCGCTGGTATACACGCGGAATGTCGCGGCACTCATGGCACTCTGTACCAGCGTGGCGGCAGTCGGGGAGGAGCACGCCGCCACCACTGCCGTGGGCTGCCCTTGTGCCACCTCGGCCGCAAAGCTCGGCCCGCTCACCGCCACCACCTCATGTCCCCCCGCCGCCTGCGCCACGACGTCGGTCATGAGAGCCAGCGTCTCGCGTTCGATACCCTTGGTCGCCACCGACAGCACCGCGCCCGGCTCGATCGCGCGGGCACACGACGCGACCACTGTGCGCAACACGTGCGACGGCGCGGCGTACACGACCAAGCCGGCGCCCCGCAGCGCGAGCGTCATGTCGCTGGTGGCGCGGAGCCCGGCTGCCAGCGCGATGTTCGGGAGGAATCGCGGATTTTCGTGACGGGTGTTGACCGCCTCAACCACGTCCTCTTCTCGGGCCCACAGCGTCACCCGATGGCCGTTGCGTACCAGGCGATCGGCGATGGCCGTGCCCCAGGCACCACCGCCGATCACGGCGCAGGCAAACGTGTTCGGCATTACGAACGCCCTCCGGCGGCGGTCGACGAAGCGCTCCGTCCGACGCGACGTTCTTCCCCGCGCCGGAGTCGCCCGATATTCTCGCGATGCGTCCAGAACACGAACGTCCCCACCACGACGCTTACCAGAACGAGGGGGGTGATTTCACCAGCCTGCACCAGCAACGCGACCGGCAGGACCACGGCCCCAACCAGCGAACCAAGCGAGACGTAGCGGGTCATGGCGACCACGATCACAAAACTGACGATGGCACACAGGGCCGGAATCGGGGCTAACGCGATGAACACGCCGCTCGCCGTCGCAACACCCTTGCCGCCGCCCTGACCCAGAAGGAAGACGGGACGCACGTGACCAAGAATGGCGAGCAGGCCGAACGCGACGCCCCATGGCCACCCGGTCGCTAGCCCGATGACGCCGGGCAACCACATGACCGGGAGCGCTCCCTTGAGGCCATCCACGACATAGACGAGCAGCCCCCAGGTCCATCCCAGCGTCCGAAATACATTGGTGGCGCCGAGGTTGCCGGAGCCGACCGTCCGCAGGTCGACGCCGTTGGCCTTGCCCACGAGGTACGCAGTGGGGAAGGAGCCGATGACGTACGCAACGATCAGCGCTGCGGCCTGGGCGATCATCGGGTTCACGACTCCCGCTTGCTCCGCATGATGATGCGCATCGGCGAGCCGGTGAAGCCCCACTTCTCCCGCAACTGGTTATGAATGAACCGGATGTAGTTCTCGGGGATGAGCTCGGGGTGATTGCCGAAGAACGCGAACGTCGGAGGGGAGGTCTCCACCTGCGTGGCGTAGTTCAACTTCACCTCCCGACCGGCCGCCTGAGGCGGCTGCAGGCGCGCGATGATTTCCTGCAGCGCGTCATTGACCTGCGAGGTGGAAATACGGCGCGTACGCTGCTCCTGCACCTCAAGTGCCATGTCGAGCACTTTGTTCACGCGCTGCCCCGTCAACGCCGACGTGAACAGGAAGGGCACGAAACCGAGATATGGCACCTTCTCGACGGCGTCCTTGCGGAACTTGGCCGAACTCTTGTCGGTCTTGTCGGGGTAAAGGTCCCACTTGTTGATCACCATGATCAGGCCACGGCCGGATTCCCACGCCAGCGTCGCGATCTTGAGATCCTGGTTTTGCAGACCTTCGGTCGCGTCGACCATCAGAATGCACACATCCGACGAGTCGATGGCGCGCCGGGTGCGCAGCGCCGAGTAGAACTCGATACCATCATCGATCTTCGACTGACGTCGCAAGCCGGCGGTGTCCACGAAGATGATCTCGCGATCGTGATAGCGCATCGGCGCGTCGATCGAATCGCGTGTCGTGCCCGATTCATCGTTGACGACCAGACGCTCTTCACCCAGCAGCTTGTTCACGAACGACGACTTGCCCACGTTCGGACGGCCGATCACGGCGATGCGCACGGCTTCGGACGGGACTTCATCCGTTTCCGGAATCGCCGCTACGACGGCGTCGAGCAGGTCGCCCGAGCCCTTGCCGTTGGCGGCCGACACGGGATAGACGTCGGTCACGCCGAGCCGATAGAAGTCGTAGAAGTCGGCGCTATTCGGATCATCGACCTTATTGGCCACGAGCACCCACGGCTTCTTCGCGTGACGCAGGATGTCGACTAGGCGCGCATCGCTGGGGTGCACCCCCACCTTGGCATCCACCACGAGCATCAGGAGATCGGCTTCCTCGATGGCCTGCATCACCTGCTTGCGAATGGCAACGTCCATCGGCTCGTTCGAATCCTCGACGAGACCACCGGTGTCGACCAGCCAGAAGTGGTGACCGGCCCAATCGGCCTGGCCGAAATGCCGGTCACGGGTCGTGCCCGCTTCGTCGCTGACAATGGCGGAGGCTTCGCCGACGATACGATTGAACAGGTGGGACTTCCCGACATTGGGACGTCCGACGATGGCTATGACTGGAAGACTCATGCGGCTGGTTGGAACGCCGCGTCACCTTCCGGGACCAGCGCGTCTATGAAATCGTACGAAGGATACACGGGCATCGGCAGTGATTCTCGCACCGCCACGAACGACTCTTCGTCGAGGAAGAGTCCGTCGTCGTTGATGCACTCGGCGGGAATGAGCGCGAGATCGAGGTCATGCCGATCCGCGAGCGCTTTGCGAATATCGGCCCCCACGAGCAAGCCGGCCGTGGTCGTGGTCGGACCGAACAACGAGTTCTCCATCGTGATGAGCGAGAACTCGGCGCCGGTGGCTTCACGTAGCAGGTCGAGCAACTCGGGCATCAGCGGCGTCATGGAGACCCCCGTGACGACACCGATCTTCTTGCCGTCGAGACGCGGCAACTGCGACAACCCGTCGCGCACGCGCGACCGCAGCGACGTGACGGCACCGACGCCATTTTCGATTTGCGAAAAGTCGCCGTAATGCTCCATGCCCGGCAGCGGTTCATCGCACAGCAAATACAGTTCGTCGGATCCGAACACCCAGCGGTCACCGCGCTCGGCGAGCCCTCGCTCGGCCCAGCGCTGCACCGTCTCGAGCAAGCGGCGCGCGTTGAGCGCATCCATCGACTTGCCGTTGTACAGATGGGAGAACTGCGTGACACCCACCGGAACCAGCGCCACCGACATCACGGCATCGCCGAGATTCCAAAGGTCGGAGAGCGACTCCTCAAGCACGTCCCCGTCGTTCAGCCCAGGCACGATGACCATCTGCCCGTGGAACTGAATCCCCCCGGCAGCCAGCCGCGTCAGCTGATCGACGATGTTGGGGACTCGCGGGTTGTTGAGGAGCACCTTCCGTGCTTCCCACGGCGTGGCGTGGACCGAGACGTACAGTGGGGACAGGCGGTACTCGAGAATCCGCTCGATGTCCCGTTCCTTCACGTTCGACAACGTCGCAAAATTGCCGTACGCGAACGACAGGCGGTAGTCGTCGTCGCGGATGTAGAGGCCCTTCCGGAGCCCCTTGGGAAGCCCTTCGATGAAGCAGAACTCGCAGCGGTTGGCGCACCGTCGCACCGTGGGCGGCGCAAGCTCCACGCCCATGGGCTCACCGCCCTCGCGTTCGATGTCGTACTCGACCGCCGAGCCATCCGGGAGCCGCGCGGACACCATAAACGCGTCATCGGCCGTCAGGAACTCCCAATCAAGGAAGTCCTCTAACGGCCGTTCATTGACGGCAAGAAGTTCGGTGCCCGGAACGATGCCGATCTCGTCGGCAATGCTCCCTGGCTCTACACGTGTGACGCGAACCATGACCCGGGACGAAAACGGGGGAACAGGCCCACAGGCCTTCCCCCGGATGACAAGGGGCGGCAACCGTAGCGCGGCCGCCCACTTAAGACAACATAAGAGCTGTGAGGCCCGAAGTCAATCTAAAACATGGACTTACTTAAGTGGAGCATAGCGGTATGCAATCGCTTTCGGTGCATCCAGCTTCACCGAGAACGTTGTATTTCCGCCCGCCTCGACCGGGCCGATCGCCACATCCTTCCCCCCCACCACAGCGCCCGCGGCGTCAAGGAGTTCGAGCTTCATCGTCCACGACGCGGTCGCGCTCCCGTCGTTGTTCACGGTGCCCTGCACCGCAAACGCGTTCCCCGACTTCTGGGCCAGCGTGATATCGACGCGCGGATTCGTCTTGGACTGCTTGTCGAGGTAGAACAGCACCGAGTCGTTGGCCACCTTCTTTTTGGCCGCGTCCGATTCCGCCCGCGCGCGCAGTTGCCAGAGCCCCGCCATCAAACGGTAGCCCCGATCGAAATTGGGATCGACCTCGAGCAGCCGCGTCACGACCGGCCCCATACGCCCGGCGTCCTTGAGCGTGAACAGCACGTTCGCATAATTCAGCAGCGCCAGTCGGTGGAACGGATTCTTTGTGAGTCCGTTCTCGAAGAGTTTGGACGCATCCGCGTCGTGACCCGTTGCGGCCGCGTTGGAGGCCGCCTCAAACAGCTGGTCGGCCGAAAACTTGTCCGGCGCAGTGAGCATATCCGCAAAGATCGCCGTGACCGCCGCGGTGTCCCCTGACAGACGCACCGCCCGCCCGAGCGCCTGTGCGGCGTTGGCATCGCCCGGCGTGTCCTTGAGATATGCCTCTAACAGCCCGCGCGCCGCGGTGATCGCCTCGTCCTTCTTCGCGCCGGCGGCCTCGGTTTCGGCGCGGGTCAGCTTCATCACCGCCAGGTTATAGCGGCTCTGCTGCTTCACCTTGGCATACAGCGTATCGGCGCCGGAGAGGGCAATCACCTTCTCCATCGCGATCATCGCGCTGTCGGTCTTGTTCTGCTTCTGATAGACGGCCGAGAGCACGTTCCATGGGCGCGGATCCGCGCCCGCGACCTGTAACGACAAATTCGCGAAATAGGCCGCCGAGTCATTCTGCTCCGCGCCCATCGCGGCGATCGACTTGTTCAGGATCTCGCCGAAGAACTGCGCGCGAAACGGACGCACCCGCTCCCTGCACTGTGGCAGCATCGACTCGAGCGCGGTCGCCGCCGAATCGAGGGCCAGCAGCAGGTTCTGGGAGCCCGTCGGGTTCTGCGTGAAGCCGACGTCGCCGCGCTTCATCACCAGACTCGCATTTTCACGCTGCAGCCACTGCGCGTAGGTCCGCAGCAACATCCACTGGCGACCGGCGTCGTTCTTGATCTTCGACGGGTCGTCGGTGAGGACGCGAATTGCATTTTGCAGGTGCTTGGGGACTTCATCCGGGCGCCGCGAATTGGCCGCCGCGATGACGTACTGCTTGGCGCCATTCACCTGAAACGGGCTGCTGTCGTTGATCTCACAGGCGCCCTGCGCCGAGGATGCCACCGGTACCCCCGCGCTGAGGAGCGACATGTGCAACACGACCGTCCAGATCCGAGCCTTCATCACTCCGCTCCTCATAAATGCCAAGATGGCGCCCGCGTCGTGATACCCTGACGGGCGCACAGGTTCACCGTTCTTCCGGCCGACGCAGGCGGCTACGCGCGGTACGACGCGCCACTGCCGGTGTTGAACACCACGACTTCCGCGTCCGCCGAGAGCGTGCCCGCCATCACAGCATCCTGCAACACGGAGAGTGCGCAGCCGCCTTCCGGCGCCGCATCGATGCCGGTCGCTGTCGCCAGACGCAGCGTCCAATCACGAATCGCCTCTTCCGTCGCGGTGCCCGCGAGGCCGTGCGTCTCGCGCAGCACCCGCAACAGGAGACGGTCGCCGAGCGGCGACGGAACCCGCAAGCCGCTCGC
Source organism: Gemmatimonadota bacterium (assembly GCA_947462095.1). Taxonomy (GTDB): domain Bacteria; phylum Gemmatimonadota; class Gemmatimonadetes; order Gemmatimonadales; family Gemmatimonadaceae; genus Gemmatimonas. The sequence goes on along the minus strand of CANHNQ010000003.1, from coordinate 20,736 downwards.
GTAGGTCACGGGATCCACCCATGGGGTGGCCCGCTCCTCGTTGGCCGCAAACGCCCGGGCGATCGGCGCACAGCCCGCCGCCTGCGCGACCACATACCGTGGCTGCGTGGCGCCGTCGGGGAGCCAGCCGCCCGCCATGAGCTCATTGATCGCCTTCCAGATGCCGATCGTCCCCTCCCCACCGCCAGTGGGATAGACCAGAGCGTCGGGCACACGCCAGCCAAGCTGCTCGGCCATTTCGAAGCCCATCGTCTTCATGCCCTCCACGCGGTACGGCTCACGTAGCGTGGACACGTTGAAATAGCCGGTTTCGGCCGCGTACGCGATCGCCAACTTGCCGGCGTCGCCGATATGACCGTCGATCCGCACCAGCGTGGCGCCGAGGGCCTCGATCGTATCGAGGATGGGGCGCGGCGTCGTGCGCGGTGCGAAGACCCGGACAGGAAGACCGGCCGCCGCTCCATAGGCCGCGAGCGCGGCACCCGCATTGCCCGCCGTCGGCACGACCAGGCCGGGAAACCCCTGCGACTTGGCACGGGTCACGGCGGCACTCATGCCACGCGCCTTGAAGGACACGGTCGGATTCTGCGACTCGTCTTTGATCCACAGTCGGCGCACGCCGGTCGCCGCGGCGAGCGACGGCGATTCGATCATCGGCGTCAGCCCCTCACCGAGCGACACCGGCACTTCACCGGCCTCGAGCGGCATGAACGGCGCGTAGCGCCAGGCATCCCAGCGATCGGCCAGCGCTGTCCCCTTCGGCACGGGAGCGTACTGAGCGAAGAGGGGTTGTCCGCACGCGCCGCACACGGAGGCGCGGTCACGATCGGCCGCCGTGTCGCACGCGGAACAACGCAGAGTCCAGGTCGCAGGAGTCATTCGAGAGTCGAGTCGTGAGGAACGTCAGAAGGCGGATCGTGGGGAATATCCGCCGGAGTCGCGCCGGAGGGAACGCCCAGCGCCGAGAGGAGCCGCTCCGCCGTACCAGGACCAAAACCCGGTACGGCGGCAATCTGTTCGACCGTGGCCTGGCGGACCCCCTGCACGCTCCCGAACGCCGTAAGGAGAGCCCGCCGTTTGGTGGGGCCGACGCCTGGAATCTTGAGGAGCTCCGACGTGATCGTACGCGCTGCCCGCTTCTGTCGCTGAAAGGTCACCGCAAATCGGTGCGCCTCGTCTCGCGCCTGCTGCAGCATCCGCAGCGCCGGCGAGCGACGCGGCAGGCGCACGGGATCACTCCGGCCGGGCAGGAAGATCTCTTCGTCGCGCTTGGCCAGACTGATCAAGCCGATCGACGTGATCCCCAGCGCGTCGAGCGCCGCGCGCGCGGCACCAAGCTGCCCCTTGCCACCGTCGATCACGGCCAGATCGGGAAGCGTCAGCTCTTCGGTCACACGACGCGTGAAGTATCGCGTGACGACTTCATGCATCGACTTGAAGTCGTCGTTGCCTTCGAAGATCGCGATCTTGAACTTGCGATATTCCGCGCGCTTCGGGCGGCCGTTCTCGAACCACACGGCGCTCGCCACGACGTCGGTGCCCTGCGCGTGCGAAATGTCAAAGCAGATGAGAGATCGCGGGAGACGGGGTAGGCCCAGCTCCCGCTGTAATTCGTACACCGGATCGACGGCGCGTTCATCAGCCTCGAGCGCCGCCAGCTTGAACTCCTCGAGCAGATGCTGCGCGTTCTTGTCGGCCAGATCCACCAGCGCACGGCGCGGACCGCGCTGCGGAATGCGGATCGTCGTGCCCTCGAGCGAGGCCTCGAGCGACTCACGATCTTCGAAGTCGAACGGTACCAGCAAGTCGGCGGCACGCGCCTCGGCGGTGCGATACCACTGCGCGAGACACGCGCCGAGGACGGCGCCATCGTCCTCGTCTTCCGCGTGTTCCACCAAGCGATGGTCGCGCGCCAGCAGCTTCCCGCCGCGGATCCGCATGATGACGACACATGCGTCCTCCCCGTCGCGCGCGTAGCCGACGACATCTCGATCGCCGCCCTCGACCTCAAGCACGACCGTCGGCTCCTCCATCTTCTCAAGATGGCGCAACGCGTCACGCAGTTCCCCCGCGCGCTCGAAGTCCAGTCGCTCCGAAGCGTCCAGCATGCGCTCGCGCACGTGACGCACGACATCGCTGGTGCGCCCATCGAGGAACCACACGACCTCGTCGATCATTGCACGATAGTCGTCCGTGGTCTGGTATCCCACGCACGGCGCCTGGCAACGCTTGATGAAGTAATCGAGGCACGGCCGTTCCGGCGCTTCTCTGGGCAGGTTGTAGTGACACGACCGCACCGTGAAGATCCGCTTGACCACGTTCAGCGCGCGACGCATGGATCCGACATCGGTGTACGGACCGAAGTATCGTGCGCCGTCGTCCTGCAAGCGGCGTGTCACGATCACTCGCGGAAAGGGCTCCTGTACCGTGACCTTGATGTACGGATACGACTTGTCGTCGCGGAGTGCGATGTTGAAACGAGGGTGGTACTCTTTGATCAGTGTCGCTTCGAGAATCAACGCGTGCGACTCGCTCGGCACCACGATCGTGTCGAGCTCCCTGACCTTGCGCATCAAGCCGCGCGTCTTCGGACTGCTCAGGTGATCCTGCGCCCAATAGCTCTTGACGCGGGAGCGCAGACGCTTGGCCTTCCCCACGTAGAGCACCTGTCCCTCCGCATCCTTCCACAGGTAGACGCCGGGGGACTCCGGGAGATGCGGCAGCTTCTGCGCGACGCTGGCCGGCATACCGCGTGCGATAGCGGCACTCGTCCAGTCGTCTTCGGGCACCAACAGCGCATCACTGAGGCGCTGATCGTGATCGGCACTCATACGCCGGCCTTCCGCACCGGGAGGCGCAACCAACGCGCCGCTTCCGCGGATCCCATGACCCAGGCAACCACCAGATACGTGACGCCGAAGCCCGCCAGCACCGGCAGCCCCGCCATGCGGGGGTGTAGGCCGGGGAACCATCGCTCCTGCGCAAGCCGCAGCATCGCCGACAGCACGCCGGCCACCGTCGCCGCGAGAACGATGCGCCGCGTGCCCCGCCACATCGCCGGCGTGTACAGCGTGCCGAGCCGCTGCCGAAGTCCGCGCGAGAGAATCGCCAGATTCACATACGACCCCATGGCCGAGCCAAGCGCGATCCCGGCAGCGGCCATGGGCAGCGAACGCATCGGGACCGCGATACCGATTGACACCGCGGCGGACACGATGATGCTTGCCATCGACGCTCGAAGCGGCGTGCGATAGTCTTGCAGCGCGTAGTACGCGGACCCGAGCAGCTTCACCGATCCGAAACTGACCAGGCCGACGGCGTATGCGGCAAGCACCCAATGCACCGATTGCTGTTCGGCGGCGCCGAATCGTCCGGCGCGATACAGAATGCCGACGCAATAGTCGCCGAGCGTGATGAACACGACGGCGCTGGGCACGATATAAAAGAGGATGCGCTGCCAGCCGCCGCGAAGGCGTTCGAGCAACGCCTCGAGTGCCAGTGTTCCGCTGTCACGCGCGAACTCCGGCAGTGCCGCAGCGGCCACGGACACGCCGAACAGCGACACCGGCAACATCGCCAAGGTGTTCGCATACGACATGTTGGTGGCGGCGCCATGCGGGAGATACGATGCGATCTGCAAATCGATAAACGACGAGATCTGCACCACGCCAAGCGCAGTCACCACCGGCAGAATGTTGCGGAGCGTCTGCATCACGCCTTCCGCCGAACGATCCAACGTCGGGCGGATCGATCCAACGAGCCGGAGCACTTCAGGCATCTGCGCGCCGATCTGCAGTACCGCGCCGCCGAGCGTGGCCCAGGCCAGCCAATATGCGAGCGTCATCGCGTCGGGGGCACGCCGTCCCCATACCAGTAACAGCGCGATCTGTGCCAGCGACCAAAGCGCGGCGCTGGCGTACGACCAAAAGAAACGCCGATGCGAGTTTTGAATGCCGAGGCACCAACCACTCAGCACCATCAGTCCGGTCATCGGAAACAGCACGCGCGTCAAGCGCGTGGTCAGTGCCTGCGTCGCCGGATCGAAGCCCGGGGCGAGCACGGTCGTCAGGATCGGAGCGGCAGCGATTCCGGCCAACGTGAGCAGCGAGACCACCAGGAGCAGCAATCCGAGCACGGCGTTCGCCAGCGCCCGCGCCGCCTTCGGGTCGTCCCCGACGAGCATGCGGCTATACACGGGCACAAACGACGCGGAGAGCGTCCCTTCACCCAGCAGGTTCCGCACGGCGTTCGGAATCTTGAACGCCGCGTTGTACGCATCCGACGCGGCGCCCGAGCCGAAGTAGTACGCGAAGGCCGTATTCCGCAGGAGCCCGACGACACGACTGATCAGGATTCCCGCACCAACGACGAACGCGGAGCGTCCGCCCCCGGCGTCACTCATGAGTCGGCGCGCGTTCCGTGCACGAGCGCCTGCGCGTGCGACACCGACGCGTCTCGAAGCCGGAGCAACAACCCGACGCCGAATCGCGCGAGATACGGCAGCAGATTGAGGACACGCTCTGGGGACTTCCCCAAGGGTCTCAGTGAGGCCCGCACGCACGCCAGCTCGCGCATTGCATCGATTTCGTTGCGCTTCACGCCGCCGAGCACGCGGTGCTCGAATTTGTCGATCCGGTGGGTGAGGTCACGCGACAGCCCGGCGATGACGTCGTGGCTGACCGGTGCCCCGGCACCGTCCACGCTGTCTCGCAGCGCGCGGAGTTGGGCATCGACGGCCACCCGCAGCCGCTCGAGGGTGTCGCTGATCCCATCGTCGAGCAGCCGCTGCGCGACGTGCTGCTCGGCGGCATGCGGATCACGGAGAATCGCCTCGCTCAGCCCCAGTCGATCAAGAGCGCGATACGCGTCACCATCGAGGACCTCGCCGGCCCACCGCGGCGACACAACGGGGGCCGGTGCGCCAAGCGCCGAGGCGATCGGCGACACCTGCGCGAAATACGCCAGCTCACCGGGTCCGGCCAGATATGTCAGGGTGGGCAGGAGCGATCGCTCCAATACCGGGCGCAGCAGCACGTTGGCTCCCAGCGTGCCAGGTTCCGCCTCACGGGCAACCGTGGCGGCCTCCGCGACGGGCACCCGCACCCGCACCCGCTGAACACCGTCCCCGTTCGACACCACGCCGGTCTGAAACACCACCGACAGGCCGTCAATCACATCAACCTGCGGCGCGTAACCGGCCGCCACGATCGCCTGCGTGCGGGCCGACAGTGCCTCTGAGACGGGCGCCGCGGCCGTGAGCGCATGACGAAGAAAGCGATCCGACGCCGCACGGAACGCCGGATGCGCAGCATCAAGCACGGCGATACCGAGCGGCTCGAGCAGGGCCCTCAGGAGTTGCACGTAGGCGGCACCGACGGTCGCATGCGGCACATAGGCCGCGTCCACGGCCGCGAGCACGCTGGCCTGCGCCGCCGATCCACACGCGGCCGTGAGGGCCGCTCTGGCCGTCGTCAGATCGCCGAGAAGGACGTCGGCCATCGCGACGCCCTCGGTCGGTGGTCCGACCATGGAGAGTGTCTGCAGGCCGCGGGCCGTAACGACATGGGTGACCGCAGCCTCCATCCAGTCGGCGTCATCACTGGCGGCCCAGAACACGGGTGCCACGGGCATATCGATCGCTGCGGACAACTCGTCCGCGAGCGACAGCGCACTGAGTGCCTTGCTCCAGGTGTAGGCCGGACCACCGAACAGTCCGGGCTGTTGACCCGTCGTCACGACGACGCCCCGGGCCGCGGCCTGGGCCAGGCGGCCGGCAGCGGCACCGGTCGCCGCCAGGGCGGGTGCAAGCGTCGTGAGCCAGTCGAAGCCGTCGAGTGATGCGCGCACCTGGAGCGCATGCGCGCGCCACGCCGCCGGCGAGGTGGGCCGATGGGAGTACCAGGCCGCACCGACATCGCCGCGCTGCACGGCCTGCGACAGCGCGCTGCCGCCCAGCTGGGCCGTGCGTACGATCACGCCGTCTACGGACATCGGAACTGGCTCACGGACAGTCACGCCCTCTGCTCACTTGTGGTACGGTTCACCGCGAATGATGGTGCCCGCTCGGTACAATTGCTCCGCGAGGACCAGTCGCGCTACCTCATGCGGCAAGGTCCATGGGGCCAGCGACAATCGGCGGGTCGAACGGCTGCGCACTGATTCGCCGAGACCATGGGCCCCACCGATGACAAACGCAACGCTGCGAGCCTGCTCACGCTGGTCTTGCAGCCAAGCGGAAAAACGGGACGAATCCATGGAGTCGCCGCCCGGATCGCAGGCCACGATCTGCGCGTCGGCCGGGAGGCGCTCCGCGAGTCGATCGGCCTCCCGTTCCATGACCAGCGCCGGCGTCAATCCGCGCCCCGACTCTTCCTTGACTTCGATCACATCGAGAGGCCAATAGCGCGCCGCCCGTGTTTCATAGTCCCGAATGGCATCGGCCAACCCCGCATGACGGGGCCGGCCGATTACCAGCAGCGAGATCCGCATCGTTCCCGACGCTGCGCTGCTTCAGGCATCACGCGTAGATACCGCGCAGGCGGTGCACCGTAGCGACACGACTGATGGACAGCATGTACGCCGCCGTTCGCATGTTCACGCGATGCTGCTTCGACAGCGAGAGCACATCCTGGAAGCTCCGGGTCATGATGCCGCCCAGACGCTCGTTCACGTCAGCTTCCGACCAGAAGTAGCCCATGCGATCCTGCACCCACTCGAAGTACGACACGGTGACACCGCCCGCGTTGGCGAGAATGTCCGGAATCACGAAGATCCCCTTCTCGTCGAGAATCGGATCGGCTGCGGCCGTGGTCGGACCGTTAGCGCCTTCGCAAATCACCTTGGCACGGATGCGCGCGGCGTTCTTCGTCGTGATGACGTTCTCGAGCGCTGCCGGCACGAGCACGTCGACGTCGAGCGTGAGCAACGTGTCCGCATCGATCATCTCCGCGCCCGTGAAGCCCTCGAGCGAGCGATGCTTATCGACGTGCGCGATCGCGGCGTCGACATCGATCCCCTTCTCGTTGTAGAAGGAGCCGGCGCGGTCGCCGATCCCCACGATCTTGCACCCCTGGGCAGCCATCAACTTGGCGGCGGTCGAGCCGACGTTGCCGAAACCCTGCACGGCCACCGTCGCGCCCTTCATGGAAAGGCCGAGGTGGTCGAGCGCCTCACGGGTCACCAGCATGCAGCCACGGCCGGTCGCTTCTCGGCGGCCTTGCGAGCCACCCATCTCGATCGGCTTGCCGGTCACGACGGCGTTCTCCGTTCGACCGACGTGCATGGAGTAGGTGTCCATCACCCACGCCATCACCCGCTCGTTCGTGTTCACATCAGGCGCGGGGACGTCCGTGTCGGGCCCAAGCAGCGAGATGATCCCCTTGGTGTAGCGGCGCGTCACGCGCTCGAGTTCACCCACGCTCATCGTGAGCGGATCGCAGATCACGCCGCCCTTCGCTCCACCGAACGGCAAGTTGACGACCGCGCACTTCCACGTCATCCACGCCGCGAGGGCCTTCACTTCCTCGAGCGTGACCTTCATATCGAAGCGGATACCACCCTTCGCCGGACCACGCGAGGTGTTGTACAGCACGCGGTAGCCCGTGAATACTTCCACGTCCCCGTTGTCCAGCTGCACGGGGACCGAAACGATCAGCTGCTTTTCGGGATTGCGGAGAATCTTGTAGATGCCGGGCTCGAGATCGAGCAACTCGGCGGCACGGTCGAAGCGGGACATCATCGCTTCGAAGGGATTCTCTTCGTTAAGGAACCGGTCCTTGTCCGGACGGACAATGCTGTCCGTCGGCAGGCGTAGGAGGTCGATAGCCATTTCGCCAGGTATTTGAGGCCGGCCTTAGCCGGCGGTGGGAGTGGTGGCCCTGCGCGCCGCCAATACTCGGTCGATAGCCTGATCCAGTATCTCGGCGCCTTGCTCGACCACCACGGTCTGCGAAACATACCAAAGACCCGCCCCGGCGCGAGGCCAAAGCGGCGCCAGTTTGACGGCATCTTTGAGCGTGCAAAGCACGTCGACGGAGGGCCCCGCCCGCGCCACGATGTCCGGTACGTCACGGGCCGTGAAGGCGTGGTGGTCCGGGTACGCCGCATGATGCCGGACAATCGCCCCCTGCCCCTCCACCTGCCGACGAAACGCATCCGGCTCGGCGATGGCGCTCACCAACACGATCTCGCGTCCGCGAAGCCAGGTCAGGTCGTGCCACACGCCGTGGGGGACCGGTGGCGCGGGATCGCCGGTGCTGATGGTCGCAGCAAAACGGATTGTGTCCGGCGCCAATCGGACCTGTGCCGTCGGCACGGACGGCGCCGCCCGCCGTATGGCCGCCCGCACCGTCTGCACAGTGTCCGCTGAGGCCGCCTTGACGGTGATCACCACGACGGAGGCCCGATTCAGGCTCTCGAGCGGCTCGCGAAAGGGACCGCCCGGCAACAGGCGAACCGGCTCCCGCCACGCATCGGCGCTCACGAGCACGATGTCCGCGACCCGCGCGACCTGACGATGCTGAAAGGCGTCATCGAGCACCGCGCAATCGCAATGCTTGCGGTGCGCGGTCATGAGCCCAGCCGCGCGCTCCGGCGCCACCACCACGGGGACACCGGGTGTGAGCAACTCATGCACACGCCACTCGTCGTCACCGTAGCCGCGCAACACCAACGCCGGCGACGCCCCCCCGTCACGCAGCCGCGAGACAAACCACGACGCGACGGGCGTCTTCCCGGTCCCCCCCACGGTCAGGTTACCGACAGAGAGCGCGGGGATCGCCGCCGGGAGCACACCACCACGAGCGCGCGCATCGAATCGCGCGTTGCGGCGCGCGACGACGGCACCGAACAACCAACTCAATGGCGTGACCGCCACGCGCACCGCACGAGCACCCATCGACGATGAACGCCAGACGTATGCGACACATGCGCGCCCGCTGACGCCGAGGTTCATCGTCTCACGCGCGCGCCGGCTCGCCCGCCAGCAGGTGGACACGCGCGACCGCATCGCGCATGCGCTGCGCGAACTCCTCAGTTCGCGACGCCGCGCCGCGCACGTCCGCATCATCCACCGTCACCGGCTCGCCGTACTCGATGGTGACGCGCGCGAACGGCTTCGGAATCTCAAAACCATCCCAACTCCCCAACTGCCACTTCCGATCGATATGCGCAACGAGTGTGACGACCGGTACGCCCGCCCGATGCGCCAGCACGAGTGCGCCTGGAGCGTAGCTGTAGCGCGGGCCACGGGGGCCATCCGGCGTGATCGCCATGTCCGCTCCCCGCCTGAGCACCTGAACCGCTTCGAGCAGCGCCCGGGTGCCGCCGCGCGATGACGAACCGCGGACCCCGAAGAACCCGAACGTACCGACGATGCGCGCGATGATCTCCCCGTCCTTGTGCTCGCTGATCATGACGCCGGTCGGCTGCCGATGCGCCCACAGGAGCGGCAGCATCTGGCCGTGCCAGAGGCTGAGAACCACGCGCGACGCATCAGGCGCGCGCTCGAGGAGCGCCTGACGGCCATGCACGCGCACGCGCCACGTCGCCCCCAGCGCATAGAGCACCCACGTGCCGAGCCGAATGGCCAGACGCGTTCGCCAGTCGAAGGCCGCAGCCGATGTGCGCGGCGCCGGCGGCTCGCGATCGGGCACGTTGCGCTCCGATGCCCAGCTCATGCCGGTGCCGACATCAGGCAGGTCTGGCGGCCACGAGGTCGCGAATCATCGCCGCCACCCGCTCTGATGCCCCCGGAGTACCCAGCATCCCGCGGACTTCGCGCAGTCCCTCCTCCGCCCGCGCGCGCACCGCACTCTGCACGTCGAGGAGCGGCATGAGGGCCTCCGCAACGTGCGCCGGATTGAACGCGTCCTGTACGAACTCCGGCGAGACCTCCCGGTGCGCGACCACGTTAACCAACCCGATGTGGGGAATCTTCACCACGCGACGCGCGATCGCGTATGTGATCGCACTCGTTCGGTAGCCGATGACGTGCGGGAGTCCGGCCACCGCGGCTTCAAGCGTCGTGGTCCCACTCTTCAAGAGTCCGGCGGTCGCCGCACGCAACACGTTGAACGACGCGCCGTGCACGAGCGGGAACGGACAATCCGCGTCGCTGATCCGCACCGTCGGCGCCACACTGACGACCACCTGCAACCGCGGGATCCGGGCCTGCAACAACGCCGCCGTTTGCATGAACGGTTGCAGATGACGCGCCAACTCGGCTCGCCGGCTGCCGGGGAACACCGCGAGAATCGGCCCGTCGGATGGCAACCCGAGCGACGCACGCGCCTCGGCCTGCGCCGGCAGCGACTGCGCGCGGTCGAGCAGTGGATGGCCGACGAACGTGGCGTCGACGCCATGGCGGCGGAGCAGTCCCTCTTCGAAGGGCAGGATCGACGCCGCCTTCGTCACGACGCGGGCGAGCTTCGGCAGCCGGCCGGCTCCCCATGCCCACACCTGCGGCGTGATGTAATACAGCACCGGCACGCCGGCCTTCTTCGCCACTTCGGCGACTTTGAGATTGAAGCCCGGATAGTCCAGCAACACGACCAGCGCCACGCGTCCGCTCTCAATCCGCGCCCGCAGCCTCCCCAACAACGCATAGTGCTTGGGGATGTGGCGCACGACTTCAGCAAACCCCATCACAGCGAGATTCTCCACATCCTCCAGAATCTCGACACCGGCGCCCCGCATGTGCCCACCACCGACCCCGGCCATCGCCAACGACGGTGCCGTGGCACGCAGGACCTCGGCCACTTTCCCTGCGTGCAGATCGCCGGACGCTTCGCCGACGACAAACAGAATCTCACGCACGCGACGACTCGTCTGAGGCACGCATGACCTGCTGCGCGGCCTCAATCGCCGTCACGATACGCAACGCCGCCGCCAGCGCCTCACGGCCTTCCTCTCCCGTCACGGCGACCGGATGGCGGCCGGCAATTGCACCGAGGAACTGCGACAGCTCGAGCACCAGCGGCTCACCCTCCGGCGCCTCAAGCGGTACCCGCTCGACGAATTCTTCAAGTGCCCGCGGCGCTCGCGCCAGCAGCATCGGATCGAAGTCCCCGCGTAACCGGAAGAATTCACCCGTACCGGCCGCAAGATCGAGCGAGATGTACCCACTGCGCTGGAAGATGCGCAACTTGCGCAGCCGTTCACGCGATACGCGGCTCGCCGTGATGTTGGCCACGGCACCGTTGGCGAACGTCAGGCGCGCGTTCGCAATGTCGATCTGCGGCGTCAGCACTGGCATCCCCATGGCCTGCACGTCGGCGACGCGAAGCCCCACCAGCGTGTGCACGAGGTCGAGATCGTGGATCATGAGATCGAGCACCACCGCGACGTCCGAGCCGCGCGGATTGAACGGCGCAAGCCGGTCGCTCTCGATGAAACGTGGACCGTCGACGTACGGCATCGCCGCGCGCACCGCACGATTGAACCGCTCGACATGACCGACCTGTAGCAGCACGCCGGCCGCGCGAGCACGCGCCAGCAGATCATCGGCTTCGTCGAGGGTTACCGTAAACGGCTTCTCAACAAACACGTGCTTGCCGCGATCGAGCGCGGCGGAGGCGACCGCGTGATGCGCGGTGGTCGGCACCACGATCGAGACTGCCTCGACATCGTCGAGCATCGACGAGAGGGACGGATACACACGAACGCCGTGCTGGGCCGCCACTTCAGCGGAGCGCCCCGGATTCTCATCGACGAAGCCCGCGAACCGATCACCGCACAAATCGCGAAGAATGCGCACGTGGTGGACGCCCAATCCGCCGGCGCCGACGACGCCCACACGCGGCGCGTTCCCCATCGAGAAGGCGCGCGACTCCGGAGTCATCGTCGTGGTTCTCAGAATCCAACGCCTCGCTGGCTCGCTTCAATGAAATCGAGAAAGTGCTGCACCTCGGGAAGCATGGAAAGCTCGGCACGAGCCCGCTCCACCCCCTGTCCGAGATTGAGATCAGAGCGGAAGCAGAACCGATAGGCCCGCTTGAGTTCTCGGACCACCTCTTCCTCGAATCCCGTCCGGCGCAGCCCAACCGAGTTCAAACCGAACAGCTTGATGGGATTGCCCACCGCACGAACGAATGGCGGCACATCCTGCGCGACGCGCGAACATCCGCCAATGAACGAGTGACGCCCGATGCGGGAGAACTGGTGGACCGCGCACAGGCCGGAAATCGTGGCTTTGTCCTCGACCGTGACGTGTCCGGCCAGCTGCGTGCCGTTCGAGATGATCACGTTGTCCCCGATGTGGCAATCGTGCGCCAGATGGACGTAGCTCATCAGGAAGCAGTTCCGGCCGACGCTCGTCGTGACCGAGTGCGCCGTTCCCCGGTTGATCGTGGCATATTCCCGCACCGCGGTGTCGTCACCGATGTCGACCCACGTCTCCTCGCCGCGATACTTGAGATCCTGCGGATCGCCACCAAGAATCGCCCCGATGCCGATCTGGACCCGCTGACCCAGACGCACGTTACGCTCGAGCGTCGCGCGCGCCGCGATGTGGGTGCCATTGCCAACGGTACACTGCGGACCGATGATCGCCCACGGCCCGACCTCGACGTCCTCGCCGAGGCACGCCGATGCATCAACCAGTGCCGATGGATGAATACGCGCAGTCATCGATCGCGAACCATCGCGGCCATATCTGCCTCGGTGACGACTTGTCCATCAACCGTGGCGACGCCCCGCATCTTGCACATCGTCCCCCGGATCTGCAGCACCTCCATCTCTATGCGCAGCTGATCGCCCGGCTTGACGGGCCGGCGGAATTTCACGTTGTCGAGCGAAAGGAAATACACCACCTTGCTCGACGGATCGGCGATCGTGCGCATGAGCAGCATGCCGCCAACCTGCGCCATCGACTCGATGATCAGGACACCGGGCATGATCGGATGCCCGGGGAAGTGGCCCTGAAAGAACGGCTCGTTGATCGTGACGTTCTTGAGCCCGACGATGCGCTTTCCCTCCTCGATCTCCAGAATGCGATCGACGAGGAGAAAGGGATACCGGTGCGGCAGCACCTGCATGATATCTTCAATGGAATACACGGCGGGCTCCCGAACGGCGTGTTGCACGAGGGCTCGAACCAGGGCGACCGTACCCCGGTGACTCGGTTTGTGAGCGACGATGTGCGCGCGGACGCGCGCACCAGCGAGAACGAGGTCTCCGACACAATCGAGCGCCTTGTGCCGGGAAAATTCATCAGGCCAACGGAGCGCGGTATCCACCACGCCGTCGGCGTCAAGCACCACCGCGTTGGCCGTGGATGCCCCCTGAATCAAGCCTTTCGCGCGAAGCGCGTCCACTTCCTGCAGGAACCCGAAGGTCCGGGCTGACGCCAGTTCACGCGCAAAACTGTCGGCGGTGACCATGCCGGTCGTGCGTTGTACACCGATCAATGGGTGGGGAAAATCGATCGTGACGTCGAGGGACAACCCCATGCACGGTCGGGCCTCATACACCGATTCTCCGTCCACCACGCGAATCGACTTCCGAAGCACCAGCCATTCGGGACGACCACCGTTCGCCACCAATCCCGCGCGCAACAACGCCTCGAGAAACGGAGCGGCGCTGCCATCCATGATCGGAGGCTCCGGTCCGTCCATCCCGATCTCGAGATCGTCGATCTCCAGCGCGCCCACCGCGGCGAGCACATGCTCCACCGTGTGCAATGCCTCCGCGCCCGTCCCGAGCTGCGTCCGACGCTCGGCTTCAACGGCGAGATCCACGCGAGCGGGAATTGCGGCAGCGCCGGCAATGTCCGTGCGGCGGAACACGATGCCGGTGCCCGTCGCGGCCGGCCGGAAGGTGAGACGACATGGCTGACCGAGATGAAGGCCGATCCCTTCGACCGCCGCCTCGGCCCCAATCGTGCGCCGCTGTCCCGCCGGCGCACCGATCACCGCCGCGGAACTCGCCCCAGCCTTCGCGATCACGCCACGCTCCCATCGGGCCCGCCGCCGGCGCGGCGCGGGTCGGCCGGCTCGCTGACGAGCTGCTCCAGAGGACGGACAATCTTCGCCAACCGGGCGATGGCTGCCGAAGCGCGGAGATGCTCCCTGTGCGGTCGCGCGGGATATCCCGACCAGGTTTCTCCCGCCGGCACGTTACCGATCACCCCGGCGCCGCCCGCCAGATTCGCCCGCGCCCCGATCGTGGCGTGACCACCGACCCCGGCCTGTCCACCGACCTGCACGCCGTCCCCGATGCGCGCGGAACCGGCAATACCGGCATGTGACGCGAAGAAGCACCCGCGCCCGATCCGCACGTTGTGGGCGATCTGGACGAGGTTGTCGATCTTGGTGCCGGCGCCGATGATCGTGTCATCCACGCTGCCCCGATCGATACAACTATTCGCACCGACCTCGACGTCATGCTCCAGAATGCAGCGCCCCGCGTGGGGTATACGCGCGACGCCGTTGGCTTGGGGGACAAATCCAAAACCTTCACGTCCCACGCTCGCCCCCGCATGCAGGATCACGCGGTCGCCCAGTTCGGTGAATGGGTACACGACGGCGGTGGCATGCACGCGGACGTCCTTGCCGAGAATCGAACCGGCACCGATGACAGCGTGCGAGCTGATCCAGCTCCCATCGCCGATCACCGCTCCATCGCCGATCACGACGAAGGGGTCGATCGTCACCCCGTCTCCGAGTCGGACATCACGTCCGAGCACAGCGGACGCGTGAATGCCCGCCGCCCGCGGCTCCTTGCGGTGGAATCGAGCCAGCAGCGTGACCATCGCATCCACCGGCTTGGACACGATGATCCGGGTGGACGGCGTCCCCGCAAGATCAGCGAACTCGGGCGAAATCAGCACGACGCCAGCGCGGGACGTGGAAAACCACTGCCCGTATCGGAGGTGCGCCAGGAAGCTCAGCTCGTGAGGACCGGCGCGATCCAGCGGGGCGACGCCGCGCACCGCGATCGACCCGTCGCCAATGAGCACGCCACCCACCTGCGCCGCCCGCCTGCGGATCCGTAGAACCGCCGCTCACTGCGGCGATCACTCCGTGGGCGGCTTCTTGGTGTTCAGACCCGCCGGCGCGCTCGTCGGACCAGCCGGCGCCGGCTTGGCAGCGGCCGGCACCGCCCGCGGGGCCGAAAGACGCAGCTTGGAGACGACGCGGTCCGTGATGTCGAGATTCTTGTCAGCCGACACGATGAGCGATCCCGCGGCCACGTCGAAGATGAAGGCGAAACCGCCCTCGCCACGGATGTCGTCGAGCACCTTGCGGACGTTATCCATGATCGGCTGCATCAGTTCCGCTTCGCGAGCCTGCGCCTGCTCCTGCATCTTCTGCACGCGCTCCTGGTAATCCGCCTGCTTCTCGCGGAGCGTCTTGAGGCGCGCTTCCTTCGCCGCCGGCGACAGCGACACCTCTTCCTTCGCGTACGCCTCCTGCAGCGTATTGAGCGAATCGGACAGCTTCTGCACGGCCGCGCGCATGGACGTCATGTCCTTCTCGAACTGCGCCTCAGCTTCGGTTCGACCCGGAGCGGACTGCAGAATCGCGGCAGAGTTCACGTAGGCGAACTTCTGTCCCTGAGCGGAAGCCAGGGCAGGAACGCCAAGCACCAAGGCGCAAGCGCCAACGAACGAGGAAAGACGCATGTGAGATCCTGAGTTTAGAAGAGCTGACCGAGTCGGAAATGGAACTGCCACTTGGGATCGGGCCGAACGCGTCCGGTTACCAGATCCACGGTCGTGCGATCAAAGCCATACGCCATGTCCAATCCAAGCGGTCCCAAGGGCGTTACGGTAGATACCCCGAATCCGGCGGAACGGAAGAGCCGGGTCGGATTGATCTGCCGTGCCGACGCCCAGTTGTTGCCGGCGTCGGTAAAGGCGTTGAGGTAGAACATCTGATTGAACCGGACACCGATCTCACCCGTGAGGGTCATGAAGGCGTTACCGAACGAGGCCGGATCAGAGCGATACTGGTCGGTGTTCGGGTTGAACCCGATCGGAGTGATGGAGAACTCCGGATAGCCGCGCAGCTGCTGGCCGAACATCACACCGCCGACGGCAAACTGCTGCTGGAAGAAGAACGGCCCGGAGTTGCCGAACAGGCTGCCGGCGCGCGCCGTCAGCCCCATCGTGAACTTCACCGGCTGGGAACCGGGGTTCGTGCCCCCGAGCTGACCCAACTGAGTGTACGCGCGCATTTCCGTCGTCAGCCGCTGAAAATTCACGGTACCCCCTAACGGACCACCGCTGAAATCGGCCGTGACCGTCCGCATGGACCCGCCCGTCGCGAACGGCAGATCGATGCGCGTGTCGTATGTGTATTCAAGGCCCACGTTCGACCGGAAGCAGTTCCGGGTACACGTGTTTTGAATCGTGCCCGACGTGAAGGTCGCCGATTCGCCGTTGTATGACACCGCCATGGTCGAGAAGTACGACCAGGGCACCGGCAACCCGAACCGGAGCTGCGAACCCGTGCGGATATTCTGACCGAGGTTCCCCACGATGAAGCGGGACTGCGTGCGATAGGCACTGATCGCGCCCGACACGCGGGAGCCACGGAGGGCGGGATCCGTGTAGGTGGCGGTGAAGTCGTTGAAGAACCGACCGTACTGCCAGTTCAGCTTTCCCTGTTTGCATAAGCCGAACAGGTTCGGCTGTTCGACCCCGATGAATCCACCAAAGCCAACGCCGCCCTGGCCCATCGAGGCGCCAAAATTGATCGAGCCGGTTCGCTTCTCCTTCACGCGGAATACGATGTCGACGTCACCCTGGTCGTTCACCGGACGGTAGTCCGGAAACGGCATCGGCGACTCGAAGAAGTTCATGTTGCCGATGCTCTGGTAGCTACGAATCAGTGCGGCCTGATTGAAGACACCACCGGGCACCAGAAAGATCTGCCGGCGAATGCAGTCGTCGGCGGTGAAGTCGTTGCCGAGGATCTCGATGCGATTCACGATCGCCGGATTCTTCTCCTCGATCTCCCAACGCAGGTTGACGGTCGGAATGGAGTCCGGTCCCTCGAGCTTCCGTTCCAACACGGGGTTGATGCGTGCATACAGGTAGCCGTTGTTGCGGTACTCGCCATTCACCTTCTCGATGGCGTCGTCCCACTTGTGCTGATCGAAGATCCCTTCGGGCGCCGCGGCTTCCCGCTTGATCAGCCCTTTTACGCGCTGCGTCAGCGTGGGGTCGTTGCCTTCGAACGGATAGAACTTCTTGAGATCTTCCGTGGGGAAGCGACGGTTGCCCGCAACTTCGAAGGTGCCGATACGGTAGCGAGGTCCTTCGTCAATGCCGATCTGCACGAGCCCCTTCCCGCGCTCACGATCGACGATCAGCGTGTCTTTCGCGATCCGCATGTCAACGTGGCCAAGCCGCGCGAACAAGGTCGGGATACGCTCACCTAAGTCACCGACATACTTGTCTTCGTCAAACTCGCCCTTCCGGAACCACCAGAAGCCCTCGGGTTTGATCTTCATGGCAGACACCACCTGCTTGTCCTTCACCGACGTATTGCCCACAATGTCGATGCCGGAAATCGCCAGACGACGCCCCTCATCGACGGTATAGGTGATGCCCAGCCGATCGTCATCCATCGGCACCGAATCGATCCGCACCTGCGCCAGGTAATATCCGGCGGCTTCGTACGTCGAGTCGATGCGCGCCCGTGCCTTGGCGAGCATCATGGGGTCGATCGGCCGGCCGATCAGCAGGTCAATCTTGTCTCGGACTGACCGCTCAGACACGTTCTTCGGCCCGACGACCGTGATCGCCCCGAGGATCGCGCGCTCCCGTACCTGAATGACCGTCAGCACCCGCTCGGGCACGCTCTCCAAGTCGCAGAGCAGCTGTACGTCATCGAACAGGTTCAGCGCGTACAGCCCCTTCATGGCGCGCTGGATCGACGGGAAATTGAGTGGCGACCCGGGCGTCAAACCCATCTCACCACGAATGCGCGCATCGGGCGTTCGCGTGTTACCGCGGATCGCGATGGAGTCGGGGGACGCACAGCGCCCCGTAACGTCTTGCGCGGCCGCCTCACGAGGGGCAGCCACGGACGCAAACAGGGCGATTCCGGCCAACACCAACTGGGCCGCTCTTTGGGGGACGCTCTTCAGCATAGCCTTTGAATATACACCGAAACGGCAAGCGGCCGAACCCCATGGGTCCGGCCGCCGCTGATCCTGCGTTACGCCTGAGGCGTAGGGGACAGGACGCGGAACTCCAACTTCTCCTTCTCCGTGGTCGAGACCGCGACCTCGATCTCATCCCCCTTGGAGAACTCGCCCAGGAGAATCTTCTCGGACAGTGGATCCTCGATATACCGCTGAAGCGCCCGCTTTAACGGACGAGCCCCGTAGTGCTCGTCGTGCCCGTGGTCGACCAGGAACCCGGTCGCCGCGTCCGTCAGCTTGATCGTGATCTCCTCCTCCGCCAGACGCTTCTGCACGTCGGCGAACAGGATCGACACGATCTTCGAGATATGCTCCTTCCCGAGCGGGTGGAACACGATCACGTCGTCGAGACGATTGAGGAATTCGGGGTTGAACACGCGCCCCATCTCCTCCTTCACCTTCTCCGAGATCCGCTCGAAATCCCCGCGCGCATCGTTGCCGGCGAAGCCCAGAGACTTGCCCCGCGTGATGTCCTTCGCCCCCACGTTCGACGTCATGATGACGACCGTGTTCTTGAAGTCAATGACCCGGCCGTAGTTGTCGGTGAGGTGACCCTCATCGAGTACCTGCAGCAAGATGTTGAAGACATCCGGATGGGCCTTCTCGATCTCGTCGAGCAGGACCACCGAGTACGGCTTACGGCGCACGGCCTTCGTGAGCGTGCCCGAGTCTTCGTAGCCCACATACCCCGGCGGCGCACCGATGAGCCGGGACACGGAGAATTTCTCCATATACTCGCTCATATCGACGCGAATCAGGGCGGACGTGTCGGCGAAGAGGAATTTGGCCAGCGACCGCGCCAGCTCGGTCTTTCCGACGCCCGTGGGCCCCGAGAAGATGAACGAACCGATCGGACGACGCGGGTCCTTCAGGCCGGCGCGGCTGCGGCGAATCGAGCGGGCAAGCGCCTTGATGGCCTCGTCCTGCCCGACCACCGACTCGTGCAGCTCGTCTTCCATACGAAGCAGGCGCGACGTCTCGGCCTCCTGGAGCCGTGTCACGGGAATGCCGGTCCACCGACTCACGATGAACGCGATTTCTTCCTCGCCCAGCGTGGGCCGATGCGACTGACGCCGCTGCTCCCAGTCTTCCTGCTTGCGCCGGATCTGCGCCTGCAACTCACGCTCGTTGTCCCGCAACGACGCGGCCTTCTCGAAATTCTGATCGCGCACCGCCGCTTCCTTCTCGGCGTTGATCGCCTCCAGCTGTTCCTTGAGGTCCGCCACCTCGGCCGGCGGCACCTGCGCCGCCAGTCGCGCCCGCGCCCCCGCCTCGTCGATCACGTCGATCGCCTTGTCCGGCAGGAAACGGTCCGTGATGTAGCGCTCCGACAGCTTGGCGGCGGCGACCAAGGTCTCGTCAGGGATGTTCACGCGATGATGGTCTTCGTACTTCTTGCGGAGCCCCTGCAGGATCTGCACGGTCTCATCGATCGAGGGGGGCTCGACCACAACCGTCTGGAAACGACGTTCGAGGGCTCCATCCTTCTCGATGTACTTGCGGTACTCGTTCAGCGTGGACGCGCCGACGCACTGCAGCTCCCCGCGCGCGAGCGCCGGCTTGAGCATGTTACTGGCATCGATTGCGCCCTCGGCCGCGCCGGCACCCACGAGCGTGTGCAGCTCGTCGATGAACAGGATCACCTGCTTGTTCTGCGCGATCTCGTTCATGACCGCCTTGAGGCGTTCCTCGAACTGACCACGATACTTCGTGCCGGCAATGACCGCCGCCATGTCGAGCGACAGCACGCGATTGTCGCGGAGCGAATCCGGGCAGTCGCCGTTGGCGATGAGCTGCGCGAGTCCTTCCACAATCGCCGTCTTGCCCACACCGGGTTCGCCGATCAAGACCGGGTTGTTCTTCTTCCGGCGGGTCAGCACTTCCATCACCCGCTCGATCTCCTTGGCGCGCCCAATCGTCGGATCGAGCTGTCCTTCGGCCGCGAGCTGCGTGAGATCGCGACAGAAGTGATCGAGGGCCGGCGTCTTGGACTTCTTATCGCCCTTGGCTGGCGCCGCCGACGGCGGAGTGCTGCCGGCCTTTTCGGCCTGCGGCGCCTGCCCGCCCTGCGGCATTTCCGTGCCCAGCAAACGCAGCGTTTCCGCGCGAGCCGCTTCGAGGTTGACGCCCGCATCGGTCAGCACCTGCGCCGCGATCCCCTTCTCTTCACGGAGAAGACCCAGCAGCAGATGTTCGGTACCGACGTAGCTGTGATTGAGATCGCGGGCCTCCGCCATCGCAAGCTCCAGCACCTTCTTGGCTCGCGAGGTATATGGCAGATCCGGGCCGGTGGCTTGCGCCGCCTTCCCCTTCTTGACGGTGTCCTCGATCTTCTGGGTCACGTCGTCAAGATCCACGTTGAGGTTCTGCAGCACCGCCGCCGCAACGCCCTCACCCTCGCGGATCAAGCCGAGCAGAATATGCTCGGTGCCCACATACTCGTGGTGCAATCGCGCCGCTTCCTCGCGTGCCATCGCGAGAACCTTCCGCACCCGCTCGGTGAAGTTGTAGCCGTTCATCGTCCCCTCAGGGTCGTAGGGAAGCGGATCATTCGACGCCGCCGCCTTCGCTCACCAATACCTG
>CANHNQ010000002.1 GCA_947462095.1 Gemmatimonadota bacterium | reverse complement strand
AGAGGAAATGGCCAAGCCCAAGCTTCGTCCGCGTCGTGACGCCATGGTGCCCTCTCCGTATCAGGAGGCCCGTGACGAGCTCTTCCAGCAGATCATGCAGTGTGGTGTGATCGGGTGTCACCCCGACGACCAGAAGGAGTGGTTCGACAACACGATGGAGTATCTCACGGGTCGCTATCCGGAGATCAAGGCTCCTGAAATTGCCGAGTTGCGCACGCTGGGTGAGCGGTTCGCCCAGCCGACCAGGAAGCAGACGCAGGAAGCGGCTGCGGTCTGATCGCTTCGCTCGGCGCCGGACCCAACGGGACTTAGGCGCCGCGATCACACTGTCCTATCTGACCAGCCTCAGCTGGCGCGATCTACGAAATACATCGAACGCCTCCTCCGGGAGGCGTTCGTCGTTTGTGGAGTCGAGGCGGCGCTCTCATACCGTCGATCCCGCTGAACAGATAACGCGGAGGCGCAGAGCGCGCAGGGGTCGCAGAGCACAACGCCGACATGTTTCGTGTTGCCCTTCTCTGCGCACTCTGCGTTCTCTGCTTCGCTGCGTGATCAGTTCACGATCGCCGTCGCCGAGCCCGGCGGTTCACCGCACCCGCTCGCGCCAGAGCATCAGCGTGTAATCGACCGTCGCGATCAGCCCGAGTGTGCCCACGGCAATCACGAGACCATTCACCGTGGCCGGCGCCAGCAACACGGCGATGAACGTGAGCAGCTGCAGCCCCGTGACCACCTTGCCCAGCGGACGCGCGCGAAAACGGATGGGGCGCAGCCAACTGACGTTGCGCGCCGTGAACCAGCCGATCAGCGACATGATGTCGCGGAAGAAGATCGCGACCGCTTGCCAGACCGTGAGCTGCTCCCCCATGACGTAGGCGATCACCACGCACAATACGAAGAAGCGGTCAGCCACGGGATCGATCAATGCGCCGAAGCGCGACACGACCTTCGTGCGACGGGCGATCCACCCGTCAAGGAAATCGGTGAGTGACGCCACACCGATCAGCGCCAGTCGCACCGGCACGGTATCCACAGCCAGAAAGCCCACCGCGAGCACCAGCCGCGAGGTGGATACGAGGTTGGGCACCGTGAGAACGGTCGGAGTCTCCGTGTGGGCCATGCAGGAAACTACCGACGTCGGGGGGCGGGGTGCCAGCGAACACGCCTGCCGTTTATCGTGCCCGCATGACAGATCCGCTCGCCCCGTTGGTGCTCGGCGTCGCCATGGCTGTGCTCGCATGGGACATCGCGCTCGCCAGCTGGATCGCGGCCCGGCGTGAAGCACCGCGAGTGTTTACGCAGCTCACCGCCCTCTGCGGTCTGTTGGTCGCGCCGGCACTGCTCGTGGCCGTGGCCACCGGCACCGAGACCGGTGCCCGAACGATCTCGGGCATTTCGTGGCTGATGCCCGTGATTGCCTGCGCCTTTGTGTTGCAGGTGCTCTACGCGCTGCTGACACGGTTGGTGTCGGTGGTCGTCGCACTGCCGATCCTGCTGTATGACCTCGTGCTCGCCGTCATTGCCATCGGCGACTATCTCGCCGCCCAGCACGGTGTCGCCCCACTCCCGTTGCAGGCGGCCGTGTCGGCCCGTGACGTCATCGTCGGCATGACGGCCGGGCGCGCCGCGCTGGTGTCGCCGCTCGCGATGCTGGTGCCGATGATCGCGCCCGCCTATCGGGCCCGTTGGCGTCTCTCGGGGGTGGTACGCGCCCTGCTCGTGCTCGCCGCCACGGCCCTCGCCACACTGCTCGTGATCGAATGGCCGCGCGGGATTGCGGCGGTGCGCAGCTACGACGACGCCTACGCGGAGCCTATGCAGGCACGCCCGTCCGGCGACTTCGCGATCGGCCTGCGCCTCTTCCCCGTGCTCGATGGCGCCCCGCCGGCGCGGGCCGTGGAAGCCGACCGCCGTCTCGTCGAGCAGCTCGCCCCCGACGTCGTGCTGATCGTGATCGACGAAGACGGCTGGCGCGGTGGGGCACTCGACTCGCTGTCGCGGGTGCTGGACCCGTTGCGCGACGATAGCGTGCAGATCGCTGTTGCGCTTCGCGTGGGGCGCGGCGTGGTCGCGCCCGACGACGCCGCGCGACAGGCGGCCATCGAGCGCGTCCTCCAGCGCCTTCGTCCCGATGTGATGTTCCCGGGGCTCGTTGATCCGCTGCCCGCGATGCTGGGCACCGCGCCGCATTCGGCCGACTGGTGGCGGGCGCTCTTGCTGCGCAGCGCCGCCACCGTGAAGCGGGTGCGTCCGCGCACCCTGATGGGGTGGAGCGCCTCGCGTCTCGATGCGACGGACAGCACCGTGTACGCGTGGGCGTCGACGCCGTCGTCCCCCGTCATGTTGATCGGCGCCGTGTCCTTCCCCTCGTTCTCCGGCTTACCGTCGGTCGATGCACGCTTGCGGGCCTTCGAGCGCTGGCATGCGCGCGCCGCAGCGACTGGCGGCGGTGCGCAACCGCATTGGCTGGTCACGGTGGGTGGCCTGCCGCACGCACACGGCGATGCCGCGCAGTTGGCGGCGATCCGTCACGCACTGGCATGGGGATCACGTCGCGCCTGGATCGGCGCCGCGATCATCGGCGAGCCCGCCGACTACGACGGCTGGGTGGGACTGCGCGCCGCTAACGGCCGCCTTCGCAGCAGCGTGCCGGCGTTGTCGCTCGACGCGCGTCAGATGCGCGATGTGCGCCCGCTCCCGCCCCCCTGATCAGCGACCGCGTTACGCGATCACCCCGCGCACGACGCCTTCGGCCACCCGTGACGGATCGAACGACGCGCGCGCCATGCGCAGCACATCGCCCCCCTGCACCGCCGCCAATCGCGCGACGACTTCGTGCCGCTCGTGCAACCCGTCCCCGAACAGCCAGGCATCGACCAGATCCCCCAGCACGCTGGCCCCCGACTGCTGTGCGATCGCGTGCGTGCCGATGAGATAGCGTCGCGCCCGTTCCATCTCGTCGGCGCTGGGCGCGGCCTCGCACAGTTTGGCGAACTCCCCCAGCAATCCATCGCGCGCTTCCTCCTCGCGCGATGGCGATGTGGCGATGTAGGCGGCGAAGGCGCCACCGGCCCGGCGCTCCACGGGGAACGCACTCACGGTGTAGGCCAACGACTGCTTGTCGCGCAACTGCTCGAAGAAGCGTCCCCCGAGACCACTCGCGACCGCCGACACGACCCGCGCCGCGAAGCGATCGTCGTGCAGGCGCGACGGCCCGGGGAAGAGCATGGCCAGCGCCGTCTGTTTCTTCGCGCGCTCCTCACGCAGCACGTGGGCCTCGTGCGGCCACGTCACCGGTGCCGGCGCACGTTCGTCCTGCCACTGCAGCCGAGCAAAGGCACGAGCGATCACGCCGGCGACATCGTCTGGCGCGACATCTCCCACCACGGCCACCACCGACGCCCCGCGCGCGATCTGTTCGGCGTGAAAGGCGCGCACGCGGCCGGTATCGACCTGCGCCAACGAGGCCTCGGTGCCGATCACCGACCGGGCATACGGATGCGTGCCGTACGCCGCCATCGACGCCAGCCGCATGGGCCAGCGATACATGTCATCACGCGCGCGCGCCGCTTCCGCCAGGGCGAGCGCGCGCTCGGTATTCACGCCGTCGTCGGGGAAGGTGGGATGCTGCAGCACATCGCCGAGCAGGTCCGTGGCGGCCGAGAGATGCCGCACCGGCACCGACATGGTCCACCCGATGCTCTCGAGCGCCGATGTCACGCCGATGCTGCTGCCCAGCTCCTCCGCCAGCTCCGCGATGCGCGCGCCGCTGCGCTGTTCGGTGCCCTTGAGCATCGCCTGCGCCGTGATCCGTGACAGTCCGTCGTACGACGCCGGTTCCGCACACGATCCACCACGCTGAAACACCCCCACGTTGACCAAGGGCGCCCCCGGGCGCGGGAGCACCAGCACCGGCACCCCCTGCGCCGTGCGATACACGTGTACGTCGCGCTCCACGCGCTCGGCGTGCACGCCGACATGCACCGCCGGCGCACCGATGGTACCGACGCCGACGCCGGCCTCACTCGACACCGGCGTGAACGCATCGGGATCGACCAGCACGCTGCTCCCCTGCCCTTCCTCGGTGCGCAGCAACGCGCGCAACGCCGCCTCGTGCTCTGCCAGCGGCTCCGCGCCATTCGGGCGATACGAAATCACCGCGACCTGCTCGGGATCGAGGTGCGTCGCCAACGCGTCCTGCACATCCCGCGGGGTGAGGGACAGCAGCGCGTCGTAATAGCGACTGGCACGATCGAGCCCGCCGTCCGCTTCCCACGAGGCGAGATAGGTGGCCTGCCCATCCATGCTTTCGAGACGGCGCAACCAGCGCGCCTCGATGATGCTCTGCGCACGCGCCACCTCGCTGCGGCGAAATCCCACCGTGCGCGCCGCCTGCAGCTCGCGCCACAAAAAGCGGGTCGCATCGCGGGCGTGCTCGGCGGGCGACTCGGCATGCGCCACGAATACCCCGACATCACCGGCGGTGTAGTCCCACGCGGAGACGGCCGAGGCCAACTGGCGATCGCGAAGGGCACGATAGAATCGCGAGGCACGGCCCGACCCGAGCGCGATACCCGCCAGATCGAGCGCCGGTGTATCGGCGTGTTCCATCGGCGGCGTGCGCCAGCCGAAGGCGACATGTTGCTGCGCGATGTCGCCGCTCCACTCGCGCAACCGGAATCCCGGGGGCACGACGTCGATCGGCCCGGGTTCCCGCGGCGGCGTGCCGTGCGCCAGCTGACCATGTCGCGACGCGACCTCACGACGCACCTCGTCGATGTCCACGTCGCCGACGATGGAGAGCACGGTGTTATCGGGACGATACCAGCGCGTGTAAAACGCCAGGAGCTGGTCGCGCGTGAGCGCGCGCAGCCCGGGTTCGTCGCCCATCCGCCAACGACGGATGCGATGCCGGTCGAACAGTGTGGCGTACAGGGTTTCGATGGCCATCGCCGACGCGGTGTCGCGCTTGCGCTTGGTTTCCTCGATGATCACTTCGAGCTCGCGCGACAGCTCCCCGGCATCGATGACCGACCGGGCGTACGCATCGAACTGAATCTCCAGCCCCTGCACCAACGACGACGACGGCAGCACGGTGTAGTACGTGGTGTGATCGTAGATCGTGTGCGCGTTGAGATACCCGCCGTTGGCTTTCGTTTCGCGCGCGATCTGCCCCACGCCGCGGGTCGGCGTGCCCTTGAAGAACATGTGCTCCAGTACGTGGGCGATCCCGACGACGTCATCGGGCTCGTCGAAGTACCCGACCTTCACATGCGTGACGATCGCCACGACGGGCGCCGATGGATCGCGGCGGATGAGCACGGTGAGGCCGTTCGGCAGCACCTCGCGAACGGTCTCATGGTGCAGCGCGAGCGCATCGCTCGGCCGCTGAATACGGGTGGTCATCGCGGGGGCTGAGTCGCGCACGGGGACGTCAAGGACTCGTCGTGCATGGCCTTACGCGTATCCCGCGCTGGGCCACGCCGACGGATGGGCACGTTAGCGGTCGATCCGGAGCATGCCGGCGTCGGCACCGCCGCGCAGAAATGCTTCAGGGGCGTCGGACGCGACCTGTTTGCCGGTGGCGCCATAGAAACGACGCGCTTCAGCCGCCATGAATTCGTTGAGGGGGCGACCGGCGTCGCGCGCATCGCGCAGCGCCCGCACGATCTCCTCCCATGTGCCCTCGAACACGCTCCCATCTCGCATGATCACGCGGTGCGAGGTCTCCGCGGCGAGTACGTCGGTGGAAGCCGGCTCGGCCTGCTCACCCTGGTGTTGGTTCACCAGTCCGGTGAGCAGGCTCCCCAGTGCCTCGAGCTGTCCGTGCGCCTCGGGAACGTCCTCGGCGTCCTGCTCCATCATGGCCTGCTCCACTTCTTCGAGCAGGTCGTCAATGTCATCCGTCTCGCCTGCCAACGCGATGAGACGGGCTTCCCACGGCTTCAGCTCACCATCGGTGTCGTCGAGTTTGTACACCGACTTCTTGAGCTCCACCAGTCGCCAGATGCCGAGTTCATCCCAGTGATCGTCCGGCGATGTTTTCTCGAACTCCACCAGCGCCTGATCGAGATCCCCGGCATCGTACATCAGGTTGGCGAGGTACACGCGGGCTTCGACGAGCTGTGGATCGAGGTCGAGCGCGCGCGTGAGCGACGCGACCGCTTCGGCATCGCGCCCCATGCGATGCTGCGCGTATCCCACGCAGGCCAGGGCCTCCGACGAGTCCTCGGCGTGGGCCACGGCGCGATCGAAGTAGGTCAGCGCGGCGTCCACGAAGCCTTCGCGGAAGAGGGCGCGGCCGATCTGCAGCATCAGATCGACGTCGTCGTCGTAGCCGAGCGTGACCGTTTTCTCGAAGGCACGCAGACCGGCGTCGACCTGTCCGAACTTGAGAAGCACCTCACCGATACCGGCGAGCGCGTCCTCGTGGTCGGGGTCGAGCACCAAGGCGTCCTCGAAGCTGCGGCGCGCCCAGGCGTACTCCTCCCTGGCCAATCGGGCGTATCCGAAACCGACGTGGAGTTCGACGGCGTTCGGGTACAGCGCGACGGCCTCGCGCAGCAGGGCGAGCGCCTCGTCGTACTTGCCCTCGTTGTAGAGGGCGTGAGCGCGCTCGTCGTACTCCTCGGAACTCAGAAACGGGGTAGGCATGGTCCGTCAGACCTCCGGAGCGAGCGGGTTACCGTGTAGTACCGTGCACCGCGTACTTGGTTCACTCGTGTTCCATGGTCGTACTGCTGCACCTTGACCGCAACGACTCATAGCGAAGTCGCGGCCACACGGGCGGCCGCCAGCGCCACGGCGATCCGACCGGCGAGCTTGGCGTTGTTTTCGAGCAACGCCAGATTGGCGACGACCGACCGCCCGTCGGTTCGCCGTTGAATGTCGGCGAGCAGGAACGGCGTGACCGCCGCGCCGCGCACCCCGGCGGCACTCGCGGCGGCCAGTGCCGCCACGGTGGCCTCGTTCACCAGCTCCGCCGGCAGCGCACTGGCCTCGGGTGGTGGCTGCACCACCAGCATCGCGCTGCGGCAGCCGACGGCACGATGGGCGAGCCATGCGGCCGCAATCTGGTCCGGCGTGTCCAGCGACGCGCTGAGCGCGAGGCCGGTGTTCATCGAGAAGAAACCCGGGAGTTCGCGCGTGCCATACCCGACCACCGGGACGCCCAGCGTTTCCAGGCGTTCGAGGGTGGCCGGCAAATCGAGGATCGACTTGGCGCCCGCGCACACGACGATCACGGGGGTGTGCGCCAGCGCGACCAGATCGGCGGACTCGTCGAACGGGGCATCGCGATGGACACCGCCAATGCCGCCGGTGGCAAACACCTCGATGCCGGCCAGTGCGCACAGGGCGAGCGTGCCGGCCACCGTGGTGGCGCCATCGGCGTGCTGCGCGATGGCGATCCCCAGATCGCGCGAGGACACTTTGCGCACGCCGTCGCGGGCCAGAAACCGTTCGAGATCGGCCGGTTCGAGTCCGAAGGACGGCACACCCTTCACGACCGACGTGATGGCCGGCGTCGCGCCAGCCGCCTCGACCGCGGCGAGCATTCGCTCGGCCGCGTCGCGATTGTGTGGCGGCAGCAGTCCCTGCGCGAGCACCGAACTCTCGAGGGCGACGACGGGGCCTCCGCGAGCGAAGGCGTCCTCGATGACGACGGTGCTGCGCGTGCGTACTCGGGTCTCAGGCACCATGCGAGTGTACAGCTCAGACTCCGGCGTCGCAACGTGACGCGTGCAACGCGTCCGTCAGTCGGTCGCGTCGTCGAACGCGTCGCTCTTCCTGGACTCCACGAGCTCCCAATCCGTGGACGTCGGATCGTAGACGGCCATCACCTTGATCGTCTCGCCGGCCCACACATCGAACACCTTACCGGTGTTCTGGTAGATCTTGATCTCGTGTCCGTCTTCGAACTTGAGCACCACCATCGGATACGTGGTGTTCGAGTACTGCTTGCGCAGCTTCTTGGGCGGACGATTGGTTGGCGAATTCATCGACGTGGGGTCAGGGGGCGAATGATCCGGAAAACATGATCAGTTAGCACGGCTGGCGCCAGCCACGGGGCCGCGAGGGCACGTCCGCGGCATCCCGGCGGGTCAGGTGACCGTGCTGTGGACGCCGGCGAACGCTTTCCATGCGCCGGTGGCGAGGATGTCGTCCATCGCCGCGACGCAGGCATCGAGCTCGGCATCCGTGGTGTAGAAGTGCGGCGCCACCCGGATCCCTGCGCCGGGGCGATAGTCGATGACGACGTCTCGCGCGAGCAGCGTTTTCGCCACTTCGGCCGCATGCGGCACATCGAACGCCACCGTGCCCCCTCGCCGCTCCGCGTCGCGCGGGGCGTGCACCCGCCAGTCCCGCGCATCGGCCATCGCGATCAGCCGGGTCGTCTGCCGCGTGCTCTTCGCGCGGATCGCCTCCAAGCCGGCCTCCGCGATGATCCGCGGCCCCTCGAGGCCAGCGAACAGCGCCGGCACCACCGGCGTCCCACCGAGCCAACGCCAGCCCCCCGACGCGTATTCCATGTGCTCGGCGAAGGCGAACGGTGTACGATGCGCCTGCCACCCGGTGAGCGCGGGGGCCAGCTGCGCACTCACCTGCGGCGACGCATACAGGAAGCAGCCGCCGGGGCCGCCGCACAGCCATTTCAACACACCGCCACAGAGGAAGTCGGCGCCGAGCGCCTGGACGTCGACCGGAATGACGCCCACGCTGTGATACGCATCGAGCGCAACGAGCGCCCCCACGGATTTCGCCTTCGCGCAGATCGCGGCGGCGTCCATGATGTACGCCGAGCGAAAGAGCACGTGCGAAATGGCCACCAGTCGCGTGCGTTCCGTGATCGCGGCGAGCATCCGCTCGAGATCGATGGCAATGCCATCCTCGCTGGGCACCACCGTCACGCGCGCCCCGAGGCGCGGCGCGAGCGCATCGTAGGCGTAGCGCACCGACGGAAAATCGAGCGCGGTCATCACGACTTCGTCGCGCTCGGGGGGGAAGTCGATGGCCGACAGGATGCTGGACATCGCCTGCGTCACGGTGGGCACCATCACCACCGTGCCGGAGGCCGCGCCGATGAGCGGTGCGATCTCGTTGCCCATTTTCACCGGTAGCTCCCACCAGCCTTCGGCCCAGGCGCGCACGCCGCGCGTTTGCCACTGTCGCGCGTAGTCGGCGAGATGATCGCTCACCGCGACGGGCATCGCGCCGAGCGAATTGGAGACGAGATAGGTGGACGTCCCGAGGATCGGGAAGGCGTCGCGGAATCGCAGCAGGGCGTCGGAAGAGGTCGTCACCACTCAACGATAACGCGTGAACGGGGGCGCTGCAGGCCGGCAACCGGCCCCTGCAGCCCGGGCGGAGCACCTCCACCGGTGAGCGCGGGGCACGAAGGTTGCGCTGTAGCGTACCGCGGTCCTTTCACTCAGAACACTGGAGATTTCATGGTCAATCGCTCCCGCACCACCGTCCTGGCAGCCCTCACGTCGGCGCTGCTGCTGCCGTCGATCAGCACCGCGCAGCACGTTGCCGCCGTGACGGGGTCGACGGCACCGACCGTGTTCGTTGCACCCGCCACCGTTGGTGCACCGGCGGCCATCGCGCCGGACAGCGCCACGGGTGCCCTCACGACGGCGCGTGCCGTGGGGCTGCAGCGCTACGTCGCGGATTCGGCGACGGCCCCCATGATGACGATGAAGAGCAGCCGGAGCAGCAGCGTCACGCTGATGGTGTTCGGGCTCGCCACGTTGCTCGTGGGAACCGTGGTCAACGGTGACACCGGCACCGTGATTGTGTTGACCGGCGCCGGCATCGGACTCGTGGGGCTGTACCGCTATCTCAACCAGTGACGGTGAGCGGCGTGGCGTGCGTCTGACGTGCCGCCGTCCGGCGCGCCAGACGCGCCTCCCGCCGCTCTTCCAGCCACCCGTACAACACCGGCAGCACGAACAGCGTGAGCACCGTGCTCGTGATCAGCCCACCGATCACCACGCTGGCCAATGGTCGCTGCACCTCGCTCCCCGGGCTCGTGCTCAGCGCCATCGGGACGAAGCCGAGGCTTGCCACCAGCGCCGTCATGAGCACGGGACGCAACCGATCGGCCGCCCCCAGCAGGATGCGATCGAGGACGCTGTGGTGCCCAGCGCCGTCCGTCTCGCCGTGCGCATGCCGCAGATGGTTGAGATGCTCCACCATCACGACGCCATTCAGCACCGCGATACCGAAGAGCGCGATGAAGCCGATGCTGGCCGACAGATTGAGATTGAGCTGACGGACCCACAGGGCCGCAATGCCACCCACCAGCGCGAACGGGACATTCGCCAACACCAGCAGCGCCTGCGGAATCGAGCGGAATGACAGGTACAGCAGGCCGAAGATCAAGAACAGGGCGCCCGGCACCACCAGCAGGAGACGCGATGTCGCCCGCTGCTGATTCTCGTACTGACCACCCCATTCGAGGAAGACGCCCGCCGGCAGCGTCACATCGCGCGCGATTCGCGCGCGGACTTCCTCGACGAAGCTGCCCAGGTCGCGTCCGCGCACATTGCTGAGCACCAGCGATCGACGCTGGGCGTCTTCATGGCCGATCATCTCCGGACCGGTGGTCGTCTGCACGGTGGTGACGGCGGAGAGCGGCACGAGTTCACCGCCGGGTGCGCGAAGAGTCAGACGCGCCAGCGACGCGGCATCGGCGCGCGAGGCCTCGGGCAGGCGTACCACGATGCCCACGCGCCGGAACCCGTCGATCAACTCGGCCGCCACCGTTGAGCCCATGGCGAGTTCAATCGCGTCACGCACGTCGGCCACCGACAGGCCATACTGTGCGAGCGCCTCGCGCTTGATCTCCATGCGCACCTGTCCGCTGCCGTCCGCGATCTCGACCGCCACGTCGGCGCTCCCCGGCACCGAGGCCACGATCGCCCGGATCCGTTCGGCGATCATCTCGTTCTGCACGAGGTCGGGCCCGACCACTTTGACCCCGAGGTCGGTCTTGATGCCGCTTTCCGCTTCGTCGAGGCGCATGGCGAGCGGCTGGGTGAATGAGATCCACAAGCCCGGTACCACACGCAACGCGGAATCGAGCGCCGCCACCAACCCTTCCCGGTCGTGCGCCGTCGTCCACTCGCTCCGCGGCTTGAGGATCACGTACATGTCGCCCTCGAAGAGTCCCATCGCTTCGGTCGCGAGATCGGGGCGGCCTTCCTTCGTGACGACCGTCTCGACTTCGGGGAACCGCTTCACGATGCGCTCGGCCGCCAGCGAGAGCTTCGTGGCATCCTGCAGCCCCACGCTGGGCAGGCGGCGGGTCGTGATGAGGATGGATCCCTCATCGAGCTTGGGCATGAACTCGGTGCCGATCTTGGCCAGCGAGCCGACAGCCACGACCACCACAACGACCGCCGCGATGAGCAACGGCTGCGGACGCTGCATCACGCCGGCCAGCATGCGCCGGTAGCGCGCCGTGAGGGTGACGAGCCACGGCGCCTGAGCAGCCTCCCCGTCGCGCAGCGCCCATGACGCCACGGCGGGCACATACGTCAGCGCCAGGAACAGCGAGCCGAGCACCGCACACACCACGGTGAACGCCATCGGCTTGAACATGCGCCCTTCCATCCCGTCGAGCGTGAAGATCGGGATGTAGACGGCCACGATGATCGCGATCCCGAACAGGATCGGCCGTCCCACTTCCACCGCGGCACGCTCGAACAGCCCCAGTCGGTGGGTATCGCGATGCGACTCGATCCGCCGGATGAAACTTTCGATCATCACGATCGAGGCATCGACAATCAGCCCGAAGTCGAGCGCGCCCAGGCTCATGAGATTCGCCGAGTAGCCGAACAGTCCCATCCCGATGAACGCGATGAGCATCGAGATCGGAATCACCGAGGCCACGATCAGCGCCGCCCGCACATTCCGCAGAAACAGGAAGAGCACCGCGATCACGAGCAGCCCCCCCTCCACCAGATTCCGCACGATCGTGCTCGTGGTGCGCGCAACCAGATCGGTCTGATCGTAGAACGGCGTCACTTTCACGCTGGGCGGCAACGCCTTCTGGATCTCGGCCAGGCGCTCACGGACCCGCCGGATCACCTCGCGCGAATCGGCGCCCTTGAGCTTCAGCACCATGCCGCTCACCACTTCGTCCTTGCCGTCGTGGGTGACGGCACCATTCCGAGGCAGCGCCCCGAGCACGACGGTCGCGATGTCGCTCACGCGCACGGGGGTACCGAGATAGGCGCCGACCTGCACCCGCAGCACGTCGTTGGTATTCTCCACGCGGCCAAGCCCGCGCAACGTGTAGCGCTCGCCACCCTGCTCGAGATAGCTGCCGCCGAACGCCAGCGTATTCCGGGCGAGGGCGTCGTGCACATCGGCAATGGTCAGGCGGCGCGCCGCCAGCTTGACCGGATCGACGATCACTTCCACCCGCTCGGTGAGTCCGCCCCACGAATTGACTTCCGACACCCCCGGCACCGTGCGCAAGCGCGGACGCACCGTATAGTCGTGCAACGTTTTCAGCTCGGTGAGCGAGAGCGAGTCGCTGGTGAGCACGTACTGATACAACTCGCCCATCGGGGTCGACACGGGGCCGAGCGCGGATTCGACACCCGCCGGGAGCGCGCTCTTGGCATCGTTGAGGCGCTGCTGCACTAACTGCCGGGCGAAATACACGTCGACGTTGTCGGGGAACGGCACCGTAACGAGCGACAGCCCGAACTTGGACACCGACCGCACCCCTTCCGCGTCGGGCACGCCCATGAGCGACGATTCGATCGGATACGTGACCAGCCGCTCCACTTCCTCGGGCGCCATCCCCGGCGCGACCGTGATGACTTCCACGCGCGTGCCGGTCAGATCGGGGAAGGCATCGAACGCGATATGCTGCAGGGCATACAGCCCGGCGGCCATCAGGCCGAGCGTAATCCCGATGACGACGCCGCGCCGATGCAGCGCAAAATGAATCAGGGCCTTCACCGGTTCACTCCCCGTCGGGGGAACGGCGCTTGATCAGCTCGGCCTTCGCGATCGCCGCGCTGCCCACGATCACGCGGCGCCCCTGAGACACGCCGGCGAGAATCTCGGTGCGATCTCCTGCGCGGCGGCCTGTGCGGACGCGCACCGCTTCGAGGTGCACCCCTTCGCCGCGCGGATCGGCGACGATGACGACCGTGTCGCCCTCGAGGGCCTGGACCGCCGCGGAGGGCACCACGAGCGCCTGCGCGCCACCGTTCCCCGAGATCTCAGCCTGCACGAACGACTCGGCCCGTCCGCTGCGCAGGCCGCGCGTCGGGATTGCGATCACTTCGACCGTGCGGGTGACTGTATCCACCGTGGGCGCCACGCGGGTCACGGTCGCGGACATCCGCGTGGTCGGGGACTCCGTGAGCGCGAAGTGCACGGTGGCCCCCACCTGAATGCCGGCGGCCGCATCGGCGCTCACGTGCATCTGCAATTGCAGCCGATCGGGATCGCCCACCGACACCAGTGGCGAGCCGGGGAGCACGACGGTCCCCGGCTGCGCATCGCGCGAGGTGACAATGCCGCCGATTGGCGTGCGAATCAGCACATCATGCTCATCAGCGAGCGCCGGCACGTTGCCCGTGCCCACCAGATGATCGATCATCGCCAGGGCGCGATCGCGCTCGGCGATGGCCTGCTGGTACGTGGCGGCGGCCACCCGCCGCCCGACCTCGGCCCGCTCCACTTCGGCTTTCGACATGGCCTTGGCGTCGAGCAAGCGCGTGGCCCGATCGGCGGCGCTATTGGCGAGATCACGTTCGGCCTCCGCAGCGGCCAGCTTGGCGGTGGCGGTGGCCAACGCGCCGCGCGCGTCCATGATCTCGTGGCTGTGAATGAGCACCAGGACTTGGCCAGCGCGCACGCGGTCACCCACACGCACCAACACGTGCGTAATGCGTCCTTCGGTGATCGACCCGATGGTTTCGAGGGCGGCGGGATCGAGCATGAGACGCCCGGGCACGCTCACCGACGACTGCCACGGCACCATCCGCGCGGTGTCGTACGTGAAGCCCCCGATGGCCACCGCCTGGGCCGACAGGGTGGCGGTATCGGCCGTCGGGGCGAGCGCCGCGTCCGCCGGTGTGTCGGCCGCCTTGGAGGCCCCGCCGCAGCCGATGGTATACGCACTGCCGAGCAGCAGACCGGCGGCGCCGAACCGACGGGGGAAGCGGGAGCGAAACGTCGAAGGCATGATCACGATCCGGTCGTCAGCAGGGTGGCAAGCAGAGGCAGGTCGAGCGGACTGGAGGCATCCAGTCGCGCGCCCAGCGCGCGCTCGAACTCGAGTCGGGACAGCCAGGCGTCGGCCGCCCAGCGCAGGTGCGTATTCATGGCGTCGGTGGCGGCGCGTTCGGCGTCGAGCAGCTCGGTGAGCGTGAGGTGCCCTTCGCGATAGGCCACACGCGCGATGCGCGCGATTTCGCGGCCGCGCGCGTCGAACGTGGACGCCGCCTCCGCCGCACCGCGCGACGCGACGTATGCCCGCCACGCGGCGCCGACACCGCCCTCGATCTGATTGAGGATGTCGTCTCGCAGCGTCTGCGCCTCGGCATAGTCACCGCGCGCGCGCTGACGGGCCGCGTCATTCCGATTGAACAGCGGCACGGGCATGGCCAGTCCGATCTGGCCCGTCATGAAGCCACTGGTCTGCTTGCTCCCGCCCTGCAGCTGCATATCGCCGATCAGGCCACGGCGCTCGGCCGTGTACCGCCGCTGCGCTTCACGCAGGGCGGACTCCCGGGCCCGCACTTCCGGACGGGCCCGCAGCGCGACGGCTTTCACCGTGCTGCTGTCGGGTGCCGTCGGCATGGCTGGCGCGGCCAGCGGGGCGAGCGTGGGGAGCGCGCTTGTGGACAGCCCGAGCACACGGGCCAGCAGTGCCCGGGCACGGGCGGCGTCACCGGTGGCCGTCACCAGCGACACGCGCGCCCGATCCGCCTCGAGCTGCGTCCGCAGACCGACCGCCTCCGACACCAGCCCCTCGCGGAGCCGAGTGGCGTCCACGCTGGCGATCTCGGTGAGCGCTTCCACTTGCCGGGTCGCCACGGCCAGGGCTCCATCGGCCGCGGCCGCATGCAACCACGCCCGTGCCACTTCGAGTTCGGCCTCCCGGCGTTCGGCCACGGCGTCGGCCTGCACGCGCTGCCGCCCCGCGCCCGTGGCTTGCCGCAGGGCGAGCCGTCGGCCGGTGAGATCAAGCGGGATATAGGCCGTGGCAAAAATGTCGGGCTGGAGCGAGCTCCCGAGATTCTCGCGGCGCCATTCGATGCTGGGGTTGGGGAGCTGGCCTGTTTCGCCGACCCGCCCGATGCCGGCCACCTCCCGCGCATCGGCCAGCCGACGGAGCGGACCGCCGGTGCGCGCCACGCGCAGGGCGCCGGCCAGATCCAGCGGGGCCGCTTGGGCGCACACACGCGCCAGCGGCATGGTGGCCAGGGCGACCCAGATCGCCATCCCGGCGCGGGCGGACGTCGGTAGCGCCCGAAAAGGGGTGTATACGTTCATGCGCCAACGTATCACCGGTGGATGAACGTTTCGTGAACGGCGCGACCGTCACAGGCACCCGAGCGCGGTTCATGATGTGACGCTCATCCAACTTCCACACCGAACCCGCTCAAGTTGGATCCGGCCGGAGCCGATCCCTTTACCGGTGGCGCAGATGGTCCGCGCCCGGCGAATGCCCTCAGCTCTCCGCACAGTGCCCGCACCTACGCCTTTTTTCTCATCGGCGGTGATCGACGTCGATCACCAGGCGCCTGATCCCCTGACCCTGTTGGTCCGAGCGTACGACCGCGCCATCCGCGCGTGCGAAGCATTCGACGCCCATCGTTCACGCGAAGCCATCAGCGTGCTGCGCTGCGCACTGGAGCTCGACTCCCCGGCATCGCAAAGCTTCGACGCGCTGTATGCGTGGTGCGAAGAATCGGTGAACTGCCGCGATTTTGTGGGGGCCGCCCAGTGCCTTCGCTCGCTCCGTGATGCATGGCGGCGCGCCGCGCCGCCGACGCCCGCCGCGGCCGCACGCCTCCGCACCAGCCAGCACGTCTGCTGACGGCCGACGGCGGCGCGCGTCAGCCGGCAGCGAGCGGCAGTCGCACCTGCATCAGCGTTCCGCCCTGCCCACCGCCCGTTGCGGCGATCGTACCGTGATGCTGCCGCACGATCCACGCGGCAATCGCCAGTCCGAGTCCGCTGCCGTCGGGGCGTTTGCGTCGGGCGACGTCGCCGCGAAAGAATCGATCGAAGATGCGCGCCCGCTCGTGCGCCGGAATACCGATGCCGTCGTCCTCCACCTCGAGGACGGCGGTGGCCTCGTGCGGGTATACCCGTACACGCACGCGCCCCCCTTCGTGCCCGTAGCGAATGGCATTGTCCACCAGAATGCTGACCAACCGCGGCAGCAGTGAGGCATCGCCCCGCACCGCCGACTCCTCGAGGGCGCTGTAGTCGAGCGTCATGCCGCGACGCTGCGCTTCCGGCTGCCAGCGGGGCAGCTCGTCGGCGATCACATCATCCAGAAAGAGCGATGCGGCGCGCAGCGGCGCATCCTCGCCGGCCGCATCGGCGCGCGCGAGTTGGAGCAGCTCGTCGACCTGCTGCGAGACCGCGCGCAGCTCCTGATCGATGGGGCCGAGCATGCGGCGCTCACTCTCGGGAGCAGGCGCCAGCATGGCCACTTCGACACGGGCCCGCAGCCGGGCGATCGGCGTACGCAGTTCGTGCGCCGCATCGGCCAGGAACTCGCGCTGCTGCGCGAGCGCACCGTCGAGGCGATCGAGCAGCGCGTTGAAGCGAAGCCCGAGTCGCCCCAGCTCGTCGGTGGGATCGTCAATCGGCAATCGTGTGCCGCTGGCCGGGGCAATGCGCGATGCCGCGTCGGCCATCCGTCGGACCGGTCGCAGCGTGCGCCCCGTGAGCCACCATCCGGCGACGGCCGCACACAGCACGAGCAACGGAATGCCGACACCGAACCACCGGTCGATTCGCGCCTGCAATGCCAGCACGTTGGCTTCACTCGCATCGACTTCGATGTCCCACGCGGGGGCAAGATCGGGGTCGAGCGCAAAGCGCACCGTGCGCACCGGCCCCGACAGCGGGCGACGGGCCCGCCGCACCGGGGCCCCGACGATCTGGAACAGCGCGCCATCGGGCTTGCGGATGCGGATGGCGCGCTCCTCGAACACCAGCTCGCCCGCGATGTGGGCGAGGGTGGCTTCGACCGTCACGTACTCCTCGACCTCGGCGCGAAAAAACTGCCGGACCAAACCGGCCGACGCCACGACCGATTGATCGAACTCGCGCTGCAGTGTGACGCGCAGCGCGTAGCGCAGGGTGCCGGCGGCGCCCAGCAGCACGACCAGCAACGTGGCCGCGTACAACGCCGTGAAGCGTAGCCGGATCCGCGGTCGGTGCGGCTCAGTCACGGCCGTCTCGCGGCTTGGGCGCGGCGAGCCGGTACCCGGCCCCGCGCACCGTCGCCAGCAACGGCGGCTCGCCGGGGGCATCGACCTTCTTTCGCAGGCGCGCGATGTACACGTCGATCACGTTGCTCATCGGATCGAAGTTGTCGTCCCAGGCGTGCTCGCCGATGTACTCGCGCGTGAGCACCCGGCCGCCGGCCCGCATGAGCACTTCGAGCACCGCGAACTCCTTGGTGGTCAGCGCGATCGTGCGCCCCGCGCGATGCCCCTCGCGGGTGGCCGGATCGAGCACCAGCTCCCCCACCTGCAGGAGGACGGGGGCCGCATGATCGGGGCGGCGCAGCAGGGCGCGCACGCGGGCCACCAGCTCGCCCAGCGCATACGGCTTCACGAGATAGTCGTCGGCACCGAGATCGAGACCGGCAATGCGATCCTGAACCCCGTCGCGCGCGGTCGCCATGAGCACGCGGGGCGCGGGAACCTTGGTGCGGAATGTGGTGCATAACGCAAAGCCGTCGTCATCCGGTAGCCGGATATCGAGGATCACCGCGTCGTAGGGGCTGACGGCCGCCAGTGCGCGGGCCATCTTCCCTGTCGCCGCCGCGTCCACCGCAAACCCCGACGCCCGCAGGAACGCGGTTGCGCTCTCGCGGAGGGTGTCGTCGTCTTCTACCAGCAGCACTCGCATCAGGGAGAATCTACCGCGTGGATGACGGCAGCATGAACGGCCGGCCAAACGGCCGCGGCGGGGAGCACGATTCGGGAAGCGTTCCGCGGATCAGCCCCCGCATCGGCGTGGTATTCGGAGGCGGTGCCTTGAAGGGCATGGCCCACGTGGGCGCGCTCAAGGCCATCCGCGAGGCGGGAATCACGCCGCGCCTGTACGCCGGCTCCAGCATTGGCGCCATGATCGCCGCCGCGGCCGCCAGCGGCCGCAGCGTGGACGAGCTGACCGAACGCGCGCTCAAGTTCCGTCGTCGCGACCTGTTCCGCATCAACCACGTGGGGATGTTGATGGAGCGCATGCTGTCGCGGTCCATCTACCTCGAGTCGCCACTGCGCAGTCTGTGCGACGATCTGGTCGCCGAGGGGTCCTTCGAGGATTTCGAGACGCCGCTGCTGGTCACGGCGGTCGACATCGAGCGCGGCATTCCGCTGGTGTTCGGGCGCCCCGGCTTCCGCGATGTGCGGGTGCGCGATGCCGTGTACGCCTCGTGCGCCCTCCCGGGGTTCTTTCCCCCCGGGGTGGTGGGGGCGCGCGTCTGCATCGACGGCGGGACCACCGACAACCTCCCGGTGTCGATCGCCGCCATGGGAATGGACGCCTTGATCGCCGTGGACGTCGGGATCGCCGATGTGCCGCTGGCCACCGGCATCGCCGAGCAGGGGTTCGCGTCGATCTTCATGCGGGCCGCCACGATGATGATGCACGAGCAGCAGCAGGCCACGCTGGAGCACTGGACCACGCCGCCGTTGCTTCTGGTCCGTCCCAAAGTGTCGCACATCGGCTGGTTCAGCTTCGCGCATGTCGAGGAGCTGCTGCAGATGGGCTACGACGCCATGAAGGCCGCGCTGGTGCATCTGGACACGGCGCTGGCAGCCCCCGGCGGCATCTTCCCCCGCACGGCCGTGGAGATCGTGGTCGACCGCCCCAAGTGCACCGGCTGCGCGCTGTGCGTCGCGCGCGCGCCAGGGCTCATGGCGCTCGATGCGCAGCGCAAGGCGTACGCCCGGGTGCGGATCCACGAGTTCTCGCCGGCGGATGGCTCCGTGGCACACTGCTGCCCCACCGAGGCGATCTCAGTCGTGCCGCTGTCGACCGACCGCGACACGGCGGACGACGTACTGGAGATCAGCGCCTGATTCCCCTCCCCTTCCCGCCGCCGCTGTCCGATATTTCCCGGTAGCCTCGTCGGAACCGGTCGCCGCCAGAAGGGCGGCGTCACGGCGCGATGAGTGGCTCCGTCCAGAAACGCGTGTGGTCGACCCCTGGGGAAAGGCCCGCGCAGGACCAACCCGTCCATGTCGCATCCCAATTCGTTCGGCAGCCGCTCCACCCTGTCGGTGGGCGACCGCCAGTACGCGTACTTCCACCTCGGCGCCCTCGATACGCTCCCGGGAAGTACCGCTCCCACGCTTCCGTTCTCGCTGCGCGTGCTGCTCGAGAACCTGCTCCGCGGTGAAGACGGCGCCTTCGTCAAGCGCGCCGATGTCGAGGCGCTCGCGCACTGGAATGTGAAGGCCGCGGTGGATAAGGAAATCGCCTTCCGCACCGCCCGCGTGCTGCTGCAGGACTTCACCGGTGTCCCGTGCGTCGTTGACCTCGCCGCGATGCGCGATGCGATGGTCGCCCTGGGCGGCGACCCCACGAAGATCAACCCGCTCCAGCCGGTCGACCTCGTGATCGACCACTCGGTGCAGGTCGATGAGTACGGCACCGACGCCTCGCTGCTGATCAACACGGAACTCGAGTTCGAGCGCAATCTCGAGCGCTACCAGTTCCTCAAGTGG
This sequence comes from Gemmatimonadota bacterium, assembly GCA_947462095.1. Lineage (GTDB taxonomy): Bacteria > Gemmatimonadota > Gemmatimonadetes > Gemmatimonadales > Gemmatimonadaceae > Gemmatimonas. Next base: position 43,898 of record CANHNQ010000002.1, on the reverse strand, counting down.
GGCCAGACGGCGCTGCATAATTTCCGCGTCGTGCCGCCGGGTACCGGCATCTGTCATCAGGTCAATCTCGAGTACCTCGGCCAGGTGGTATTCACCGCGGCCGACGGCGCCGAGACGCTGGCCTACTGTGACTCGCTGGTGGGCACCGACTCGCACACCACGATGATCAACGGCCTGGGCGTGATGGGTTGGGGCGTGGGCGGCATCGAAGCCGAAGCGGCCATGCTGGGGCAGCCGGTGAGCATGCTGATCCCGGAAGTGGTGGGCTTCAAGCTGCACGGCAAGCTGCCGGCCGGCGCAACGGCCACCGACCTGGTGCTCACCTGCACCGAGATGCTCCGCAAGAAGAAAGTCGTGGGCAAGTTCGTGGAGTTCTACGGCACGGGTCTCTCCAGCCTCGCGCTGGCCGACCGCGCCACAATCGCGAACATGGCCCCCGAGTACGGCGCCACGATGGGTTTCTTCCCCGTGGACGACGAGACGCTCAAGTATCTGCGCCTCTCGGGACGCAGCGACGAGCAGGTGGCGCTGGTGGAGGCGTACACCAAGGCGCAGGGGCTCTTCCGCACCGACGCCACGCCCGATCCGGTGTTCACCGACACGCTGGAGCTCGACCTGAGCACGGTGGTGCCGAGCCTGGCCGGCCCGAAGCGCCCGCAGGATCGCGTGCCGCTGTCGCAGAGCAAGGCGATGTACCGCGAAGCCCTCGCCGCGCAGCGCGCCGCGAACGGCGTGCCCAACGGCAGCGCCGCGGCCACGATGGTGGCCGAAGGTGGTCACGATGACGCGGGCGGCGTGGCGGTGGAATACCACGGCGAGCGGTTCACGCTCACCGACGGCCACGTGGTCATTGCGGCGATCACCAGCTGCACCAACACGTCCAACCCGAGCGTCATGCTCGCGGCCGGCTTGCTGGCGCGGAAGGCCGTCGCCCTCGGACTCAAGACCAAGCCGTGGGTGAAGACGTCGCTGGCGCCGGGCTCCAAGGTGGCCACCGATTACTTCATCAAGGCCGGTGTGATGGATTCGCTCAACGCGCTCGGCTTCAACGTGGTCGGCTACGGCTGCACCACGTGCATCGGCAACTCGGGGCCGCTTCCCACCGTGATCAGCGAAGCGATCGACGCGGGCAAGCTCAACGTGGCGGCCGTGTTGTCGGGCAACCGCAACTTCGAAGGGCGCGTGAATCCGCAGACGCGCTTCAACTATCTCGCGTCACCGCCGCTGGTCGTGGCCTACGCGCTGGCCGGCCGCATGGACATCGACATGGCCACCGAACCGCTTGGCGTCGGCGCCAACGGCCCGGTGTTCCTGCGCGACATCTGGCCGTCGGCACAGGAAGTGGAAGACACGATTCTTTCGAGCGTGAAGCGTGAGCAGTTCACCACGCAGTACGCCAACGCCTTCCTCGGCGACACGTACTGGCAGGAGATCGAAGCCAGCACCGGCGCGCGCTACGGATGGCAGGGTGATTCCACCTACGTGCAGAACCCGCCGTACTTCGACGGGATGACGATGACGCCCCCCGGCATCCGTCCGATCACCAGCGCGAAGGTGCTCGGCATGTTCGGCGACTCCATCACCACCGACCACATCTCCCCGGCCGGTTCCATCGCCGCGGCGAGCCCGGCCGGCAAGTATCTGCTGTCGCTCGGCGTGGAGAAGAAGGACTTCAACTCGTACGGCGCGCGTCGCGGCAATCACCAGGTGATGATGCGCGGCACGTTCGCGAACATTCGTCTCAAGAACGAACTCACCGGTGGGAAGGAAGGCTGGTGGACGGCGACCGCGCCGGGCGCCGAGCCGGAAGCACTGTACGACGTGGCGATGGCGCGTCAGGCGGCGGGCGTGGCGCAGATCGTCATCGCCGGCAAGGAATACGGCACGGGTTCGTCGCGCGACTGGGCGGCCAAGGGCACGATGCTGCTGGGCGTGCGGTCGGTGATCGCCGAGAGCTTCGAGCGCATTCACCGCAGCAACCTGGTGGGCATGGGCGTGCTGCCACTCGAATTCGTGAATGGCGAGACGCGTCAGTCGCTCGGGCTCACGGGCTTCGAGACGTACGACATTGTGGGGCTCGACGACACCCTCACACCGCGGGCCACGCTCACGGTGAAGGCCACGGCCGCGGATGGTTCCGTGAAGACCTTCAGCGCGCGCTGCCGCATCGATACGCCGGAAGAGATGCAGTACTACAAGAACGGCGGGATCCTGCCGTACGTCCTGCGAAGCCTTGTCGGGAAGTGAACAGCAGTACGGGGTAGGGAGTAGGGGGTAGTACGACGGGCTGCGGAGAGTTTCTCTCTGCAGCCCGTTGCTCTACTGCATACCCCTTACTCCCTTACCCCGTACTTCGCCGTTATCAGTCCTCGCGCCCATCTTTGTCGTCGTCGCGGAATGCCCGGAAGGCATTCCGGATGTTGTTCTGCACCTGCGTCCGCACCTGCCCCGGCGTGTTCGCCGCGGCCGGCGAGTACAGGCCACCACTTGGGCGCAGGAACCACGTACTCAGGTCGATCGAGACCGTGACGTTGTCGCCACCGGTGCCGATGACCAGCGGCGCGGTCAGGGGCACGGTGAGCTTGGCGTTCACATTGTTCGTGAAGGTGAACGGGGTCCCGTTGAACGTGCCGGTCAGGCGGACACTGATGTCGCGGAAGTCCGGATTGGCCTGACGGAACGCCACGTCGGCGGAATCGCCGCTCGTGACCTTGTACAGCCACAGACGGATCGACGAGTACGTGCCAGCCGGTACGGCGACGGCCACGCGCGCGGCGTCGGCGCCATTGACCGGAACGTCCACCAGATACGGCCCCACGCGGATCTCCGCGCAGTCATCATCGTCATCGTCGTCACGACCCGACGAGTAGGACGACGAGCTGGACGACGAGCTGGACGACTTTCCCGTGGTCTCGTCGTCATCGTCGTCCGAGCAGACGGCCGTGGCCGACTTGAGCTGCACGTTGCGCACCACCAGCTGCGCCTTCGAGACCACCAGCACGTCGCCATCACGCGTGATCGTCATACCGGCGGCGGAGGTGGTGATCGTGGGCTTCGTGCCCACCACACCCGGCGCGCTGCCAGACGTACTGGATGCCATCGTGGGGGAGACCGACGACGTACGGGCCAGCTGGAAGCCGAGGCCGACCTTGTTGGCGGACGACGGGCCGATGCCGTCGCTGCAGGCGGACAGGGCCGTCAAGAGCAGTGCGCTGGCGAGCCCGGACGCGGCGCGCAGGCGGTGGCTGGTTGCCAACGATAGAATAGACGGCATCGTGATTGTTCTCCTTGAGGTGCAATCGAACCAGAACAACCGGAAGCTAACGCCGGCTTGCCGGTCGTTCAGTGACCTAGCGCACGCGACTGGAACAGCAACCATGTCGCGACTGGCCAACCGTATCACCTTCACGGCACACGGAGTTGACCGCATGAGACTGCCGGGGCGGCGATGATGGCGCCGATCGTGCTGCTGGTGAATCCGGCCGCCGGTCGTGGCCGCGCCGCGCGCGTGGCGCGTGCGGTGCACCGGTCGCTGACGGCGTGCGGACTGCGCGTTGAACGTCACGACACGCACGCGCGAGGCGACGAGGCCACGATCGCCCGGGACGCCAGCGCGGCCGGCGCGCGCGCGCTCGCGGTGGTCGGTGGCGACGGCGCGATCAGTCATGCCGTGCGAGGCCTGCTCGAGGGCGAGGCGCGCGGCGGCGCACGCGTGCCGCTCGCGATCTTCGCGGCCGGCACGGGCAACGACTTCGCGAAGTCGCTCGCGGTACCGGTGCACCACCTGGACCGCATGGTGGCGCATATCGCGGCCGGTGCCACGCATCAGGTGGACGTGGGATTCGTGAACGACGTGCCGTTCGTGAACGCCGCCGGTTTCGGCTTCGATGTGGAGGTGCTCGAACGCATGCGAACGCCGGGGGTGCTGCGAGGGACGGCCGCGTATGTCGGTACGGCGCTCCGGGCGCTCCTGCGCTACCGCGGATTCCGAGCCACCATGGTGAGCGACTCCGCGATCATGAGCCGGAAGCTCATGGTGGTCTTTGCCAACGGCCGCTGCTTCGGTGGTGCGTTCCGCATTGCGCCCGATGCGCAACTCGACGACGGCGCGCTCGATTGCGTCGCCATTCGCGATATCGCGCCGTGGGCGCGGGTACCCGTGTTTGCGCGCGCCATGCGTGGCGCACACCTCTCCTCCCCGCATGTCTCGGTCCATCGCGACCGCCATTTCCAGCTGCGCTTCGAGGCACCGCCGATATTCGAGACCGACGGCGAGCTGCAGCAGGCCGCATCGTGCGACGTGTCCGTGAGCGTCCGCGCCGGCGCCCTCACCCTGATCGCGTAGCCCCCACGCAGAACACCCCGTCACCGGAATCCCGGTGACGGGGTGTGCGCGCCCCTCCACGAAGCGCGTCCTGCAACAGCTTTTCCCGTACGCACCCACGACGACCGCGTGATCTGAGCACCATTGGTGCCGCCCGCCCGGCGCCGCGGACATGACAGAGGTAAAGCAGGGGTCGTGCCACGCCGAATCCCCCCAATTCCGGTCGAAATGCCCCGGAAACGTTAGGTTGAAGGAGAACGTTGTCCTCAGAGATGGTCAGCGACCCGTCCCTGTTCGGCGACAGCTGCGTCACCCTCCCAATTCTTCTGGAGTTTTCGATGTCCATTCGTTCGCGTGCCGCTCGCTTCGTCGCCGTGCTCGCTGTTGCGGCGATCGCTCCGTCCATCGCTGGTGCGCAGGCCGCGCCGGCGGCCGCCCCGACGCCGCTCAAGGTCGGCGAGATGGCGCCGGACTTCACCGTGACGGTGATCACGCAGGCCGGCGTCGCGGCCAAGCCGTTCAAGCTCTCCGAGCACAAGGGCGAGACGGTCGTGCTGGCGTTCTTCCCGAAGGCGCGCACCAGCGGCTGCACGGTGCAGATGGAATCGTACCGCGACAAGTACGCGCAGACGTTCCAGGGCGGGAAGAAGGTCACGCTGGTCGGCGTCAGCATCGACAGCGACACCGCGCTCATCTCGTGGGCCAAGGACGCGAAGTTCCCGTTCCATTTCGCCGCCGACATCGACCGGAAGGTCGGCGTGGCGTACGGCGCGAACGCGGGCACCGGCTACCACAAGCGCTTCCTGTACGTCATCGATCCGAAGGGCAAGATCAGCTACGTGGCAACGCCCTTCAACCAGATGTCGGCCGATGCCTACACCGACCTCGGGAACGCCATCACGCAGGCCGGCAGCTCGCACTAAGCGATCCGCCGGAACCCGCTCGTGACGTCTCCGCAGCATCCCCGCGCCCTGCTCTCGGCACTCTATCGTGCCGCGGTGCAGGGCGCGGCGCCGTTCCCCCGCACCCGCGACGCAGTGCGCGCGTGGTTCGATGCACGCGCGACCTTGCCGACGGAGGCGCCGGTGTACGTGATCGCGCTGGGCAAGGCAGCGCCGGCGATGATGGCGGGCGCCCTGCACGCCCTCGAGCAGCTACACCGTTCGGTGCACGGGGGACTCGTGGTGGCCGCGCACGAACCGAAGCGCGGCGAGGTGGGGAGTGACCTGCCTCAGGGCATCCGGCTCATGATCGGCGATCATCCGGTGCCGGGTCCGGCGTCGCTCGATGCCGCCGACGCGCTCGAGGATCTGGCGCACAGCATCGAGGACGGCAGCATCGTGCTCGTCCTCCTCTCCGGCGGCACGACGTCGTTATGCGCGGCCCCCATCGCCACGTTGTCGCAGGCGGTCGGCGACGCCGACCGCGCCCAGTCGCACCTGGCGAATCTGGCCGAGACGCTGCTGGAATCGGGGCTGGCGATTCACGAGATGAACGCGATTCGACGTCGCGTATTGCGCTGGGGCGCGGGGCGTCTGGCGGTGAGCCTGGTGAACCATGGTGCCCGCCATGTCCCGGTGTTCGCCATCTCCGATGTGATCGGCGACGATCCCGCGGTGATCGGCTCGGGCCCCTGCACTCCCGACCCCCTCGACGACGCCACCTTTCTCGCCTTGCTCGATGCGCACGATATGCGGGCACGGGTGGAGCGCGTGATGGGCACCGTCCTTGGCCTGGAAGGGGCCGGTGATCCGCCGCCCGTGCCGGCGATCGATCATGCGGCGTTCTCCCGCGTCGGCTACACCCTGGTGGCCCGCAACGCCGACGCCGTGCTGGCGTTGGCCGATGCAGCGCGTGCGGCGGGTATCGCGGAGGTGGTCGTGCAACACACACCGCTGGAAGGGGATGCGGCGCAGCTGGGCGATCAGCTGGCGCGGCTCGCGCTACAGGCGGCGCCCGACGTGCCGGGTGACACGCTGCTGGTGTGCGGAGGCGAGCCGGTGGTGAATCTGCGCGAGACCACCGATCGCGCGATGGCGCACGACGATGACGAGACCATGGACGTCGCGAGGTCGGATGAACCGCTGCGCGGCGGCCGCATGCAGGTGCTCGCCCTCTCGGCGGCGCTGGCGCTCGAGGAGGCGGCCGCCCACGGCGATCCCCGTTCCTGGAAGATTACGGTCATGGCCGCCGGCACCGACGGCCGCGACGGCCCCACCGACGCCGCGGGCGCCATCGTGGACGCCGCCGTGCCCGCCCTGGCCCGTCGGGCCGGACGGATCCCCGAAGACGACCTCTCCACCGGACGGTCGTGGTTCCCGCTCGATGCGGCCGATGCGCTCCTGCGCCCCGGCCCCACCGGCACCAATGTCATGGACGTCGTCGCGCTGCTGATCCGCGCCTAGGCGCGCGCCTCGCACGCGCGCCGAGCGGGGCCGCCGACGTGGTGGCCCTGACCGGCCCCCGCCATTTCATGACGGTCGCGTCGCATTGTCTCGCCTCTCATGCCGCGGTATCGTTGGCGATGCCCGCCAAACGCGCGTCCCGTCCCCCCGCTCACGTCGCCGACGACGCGCCGTTACCGGCCGCCGCCGCGGTGGTCGCGCCGGCGGCGCCAGTCCCCGCGGAGAGCGCGTCCCCCGACGCGTATCGCCGGCGCCCCCGGCAGTCGCGGGGGCAAGCCCGCGTGGAGTTGCTGCTCGACGCCGCAGCCGCCGTGATCGCGGAACAGGGGCTTCAGGCCGCGACGGCCGAGGCGATCGCGCTCCGGGCCCGCACCGCCAAGGGCTCGCTCTATCAGTTCTTCCCGAATCGCGACGCCGTCCTGGCCGCGCTCGCGCTGCGCTACGCCGACGAGATGCGCGCGATTCACGAGCGCACCTTCCCGATCGACCCCCACGGGCTACCACTCGATCGGCTGATCGACCGCATCGTGAAGCCGTTGGCCGAGTTCCACGACACGCACCCCGCGTTCCGTCGCGTCTTCGCCACCGTCGAAGGGCCTGGCGACGACACGCGGTCGGCGCCGACGCGCCTGCGGGCGCAGCTGTTCGAATCGTTCGTGGACCGGCTCGACGTGCTGTTCGCGGCGCGGAATCCGAAGCTCGCAACCCGTGACCGTCGCCGGATTGCGCTTGTGGCCGCTTCGTTGGGGCAGTCGCTGCTGGCCCGTCGCGGACGTGCCGTGGCCGCCGAGAAGCGACCGTTGCTCGACGATCTGCGGCGCATTCTGCTGGCCTATCTCCAGCCCGTGCTCGAACCGCCGGTAGTCAAGACGAAGGCAGCGCCACGATCAGAACCGAAGGCGGTCGCGAAAAAACGGTAAGCCGGCCACGTTGCCCCCGGCCCCGGTATCGATGACTTTTCGACATGGCCAACATCGTGCACATCGGTGTCATTCAGGACACCGCCTCAGATGATCTCGCCAGCAACGTGACGCGCGCCGTCGCGCGTGTTCGCGACGCTGCCGCGCACGGCGCGCAGATCATCTGTTTGCAGGAGCTCTTCAACGCGCCGTACTTCTGCAAGAGCGTGAAGCCCGAGCGCTTCGACATCGCCGAGCCGGCCGACGGCCCGACGGTGCGCACCTTCCAGACGCTCGCCAAGGAGCTCGACGTCGTCATCGTCGTGCCGTTCTACGAGCGTGAAGCGGCGGGACTGTACCGCAACTCGGCCACGGTGATCGACGCCGACGGCAGCGTGCTCGGGACGTATCGCAAGATGCACATTCCGCACGATCCGCTCTTCGAGGAGAAGTACTACTTCGCACCTGGGGACGTGACTGGCGATCAGCGGCACGACGCGCATCCCGGCATCAACGGGTTCCGCGTGTGGCGCACCAAGTACGCCGATATCGGCGTGCTGATCTGCTGGGATCAGTGGTATCCCGAGGCGGCGCGCATCACGGCGCTGCTGGGGGCGCAGGTGCTGTTCTATCCCACCGCCATCGCCTGGCATCCGGGTGAGAAGGCCACCTTCGGTGACGCGCAGGTCGACGCATGGCGCACGGCGCAGCGCGCGCATGCGATTGCCAACGGCGTGTTCGTGGCGTCACCGAATCGCGTGGGGTTCGAGGCGGAGCCCGGCACCGACGGTCTCGAGTTCTTCGGGCAGTCGTTCATCGCCGATCCGTTCGGCCGCTATCTCGCACAGGCCGGCACGGAGCCCGAGATTCTCATCGCTGCGTGTGACCTTGGCCTGATCGAAGAAACGCGCCGCAACTGGCCGTTTCTGCGCGATCGTCGCATCGATGCGTATGGCCCGATTACGCAGCGATGGTTGGCGGGACGTTGAGTCACCGCATCGACGTGTCCGCACTCGGACCAGTGCGCATGCCCGCCGAGTGGGAGCGTCATGACGCGACCTGGATCGGGTGGCCCACGCACGAACCCGACTGGCCCGGGAAGTTCGCGCCGATCCCGTGGGTGTATGCCGAGATCGTGCGCGCCCTCGCGCCGTACGAGCGCGTGGAGATTCTCTGTCAGAACGAGGCCGTGTGCGATGACGCGCGCGCGGCGCTCACGATGCATGGCGTCGATGCGGGGCAGTATCGTCTGCACGTGCAGTCCACGGACCGCGTGTGGCTGCGCGATTCGGGGCCGACCGGCGTGCAGCGCGCGGATGGCAGCGTGGCGCTCGTGCATTGGGGCTTCGATGCGTGGAGCAAGTACGACAACTACGCGCTCGACGTGCACGTCCCCGAGGCGGTGTCCCGCGTGACAGCATTACCGCGCGTGGAAGCCGTACGGCACGACAACGGACAGCGCCTCATTCTCGAAGGCGGCGGCATCGAGACCGATGGCCTCGGTACGATGCTGGTCACCGAAGAGTGGCTGCTGTCCGATGTGCAGGTCCGTAACCCCGGCTTCACACGCGCCGATTACGAGCGCGCCTTTCACACGTACCTGGGTATCACGCACACCATCTGGCTGGGCGAAGGATGCGTGGGCGACGATACCCATGGGCACGTCGACGACATCGCGCGATTCGTGTCGCCCGGCGTGGTGGTGCTGGCCCACGAAGCCGACCCCGCCGACGACAATCATGCGCGCTCGCTCGACAACCTGCATCGGCTGCAACGCGCCAATGACGCGCGCGGCGAACCGATCCGTGTGGTGACGCTGCCGTATCCACGCGCCGTGATCATGGACGACACGCGGTTGCCGGCCAGCTATGCGAACTTCTACATCGCGAACGGCGTGTGCATCGTCCCCACGTTCAATGATCCGAACGATCGCATCGCGTTGAACACCCTCGCGTCGCTGCTGCCCGATCACCGGATCGTGGGGATTCACTCGGTGGACCTGGTGTGGGGGCTCGGCACCCTCCATTGCCTGAGTCAGCAGCAGCCGGCTGCCGCTGCCGTGTCGGTGGCATCATGACCATGCCCCCGACGCCGTCGGGCGGCGACACGCCGCCGGAGTCGTCGCCCGATCGCCCGCCCGAGTTTCCGCAGAACGAGTTACCGCGGTGGGCCCGGCAGCAGCAGCAGCAACGATCGTTCGAGCAGCCCAGCGACGCGGAAATGGCGGCCTTCATCGGCCCGAAGTGGGAAAAGGTGTACCGCCGGAAGATGGCGCCGTTCGTCGAAGACGCGTCGTTCGTGCCGACGTGGAACTGGAGTGCGGCGCTCGCCTTTCCGCCGGCGTGGTTTTTGTATCGCAAACTGTACTTGCCGTTCGCGTTCTTCTTTCTGATGCCGGGAATCGCGTTCCGTGTGCTCACCGGCACGGACAAGCCGCTCACGATGGCGGCGATGCAGCAGCCGGAGAACGAGTGGCTGCTGGTGATGAACGCGGCCGTGTTCGTGTCCACCATGCTGGCGTCGGGCGGGACGGCCAATTGGTTACTGTACCGTCGTGCCCGAGCGGCGAACCAGCTGGTGATACAGCAGCGGGTGCCGCCGGCCGAGGCGGAACGGTGGTTGCGTCGGGTCGGCGGTGTGAACAGGCTGGCCACGTCGCTCTTCGTCGCCCTCTCGCTCATGCTTGCCGTCGCCGCGATCGGGGGATGACCGGTGCCGCGTGGTCGCCTTGGCCCGGAACCGGGGACTGTGGTGACGCGCATCGCGGCTGGACTGTTGTACATCGATGACTGACGCGGAGCTGGTGGTTCGCACCCGCGCCGGTGACCCTGACGCCTTTGGGACGTTGGTGTCGAGGTACTACGACGCGTGCTGGCGTTTTGCCTACCACATGCTGGGGGAGCGAGCGGATGCGGAGGATGTGGTGCAGGACTCCTTCTTGCGCGCCTATCTGGCCATTGGCCGGTACGACGAGCGCGATCAGTTCCGCGGGTGGCTCTTTCGCATCCTGACGAACCAGTGCCACAACGCCCTTACTTCCCGCGGTCGTCGAGCGCGCCGGTTCGTGCAAGACGAGATCGCGCTTGAGTCCGCGGCTGCCCCTCCCCCCGGGCCAGCAACCGGCGTCGAAGACGCCGCGCTCGTGCACGCGCTCAGCCAGCTCGACCCGCTCCAGCGGGAAGCGCTGCTGCTCAAGTACGCCGAGGGGATGGAGTACGGCGAGATGTCGGCCATGACCGGCGCGGGCGAGTCGGCGCTCAAAATGCGCGTGAAGCGAGGCAGCGAACGGCTGCGCGCGCTGCTCGGGAGGTCGCTTGACTAGCGATCGCTCGCCGTCGCTGCATGGTCAGCACGGCCGCCACGAGCCCGACGATCTCGACCTCAGCGGCTTTCGCGAGGACGCTGCGGTGGCGGCGCGGCTGCGGGCATCGTACAGCCGATTGCCGGCCCCCGATGCGGCACAGGTGGCCCGTTGCCGCACGGCCGTGCTGGCCCAGAGCATGCACGCCCCCACACGGCGGTTCGGTGGCACGCTGCGCCCCCGATGGTGGTGGGGGGCGGCGGCCCTGTTGATCGTGTCGTTCGGCACGGTCGTGCTGCGGCGCGGTGGCCCGGCCGCCGGTTCGTCGCCGGCGGCCCAGCTGGCGGGCACGACCACCGCCAGCGGACACGCGATCCGGTTCGACCTGACACTGCCGGGCGCTGCGCACGACGTCGCGCTCGTGGGTGATTTCAATGGCTGGGATGCGCACGCCACACCGATGGCCCGTCGCTCCAACGACGGTGCCTGGTCGGCGAAGGTCCCGCTCCCGCCCGGCCGTCACGTGTACGCGTTCGTGGTCAACGGGCAGCAGTGGCTCGTGAACCCGCTCGCACCGCAGGTCCCCGACGAAGGGTATGGCCCCGCCAACGCCGTCGTGGTGGACGGCCCGCGATGAGCCCCCGTACACGGAGCAGGCTCCTTCTGGCCCTGCCACTGCTCTCGAGCACGTTCGCCTCGCCGCTGGGGGCCGCCACGGGGGTGCCCGCCAGGGACGTGGCCGCAACCCACCGCGCCCCCGCTCTGGACGCGAGGGCATCGGGGGGCAGCGATACCGTGTTCGTTCGTGACGCGCAGGGGCAATTCGATACGGCCCGCTTCGACACGCTCACGGCCAATGCCCTGCGCCTGCTGCTCGACGAGGCGACGGCCCATGGACTGCCCACGGCACCATTGATCAATCGGGCGCTGGAAGGCGCCGCGCGACGCGTCGGGGGCGCCCGCATCCTGACTGTGGTGCGGGCCCACGCCACGGCACTGGCCGAGGCGAAGTTGGCGCTGGGCAACGAAAGCACCGTCGCGGAGCTCGACGCGGGCGCCACGGCACTGCGAGCCGGTATCGACGCGCAATCGCTCGCCGTGGTGCGCAGTATGCGCCCAGCGGGGAGCGCCGTGACCGCGCTGGTGGTGCTTACCGATGTGGTCCGGCGCGGCGTCCCCACCATCACGGCCCGCGAGGCGGTCGCCACGATCGCCCGCACGCCCCGCTCGGACGATGCACTGCTGGGGCTGCAATCCACCGTGGCCAAGAATGCGCAGCGTGGCCCCGGTATGGCTCTCGACGCCTTGAATCGGTATGTTCGCGGTACGGTTACCGGTGCCGGGTCGCTGTCCACTCCCGCGACGAGCGATCGCAAGCCAGTCCGCCCTCCTGATTCGTGACGCCCGCTCGCCGCCCCCTCAGCGCGTCGCGCCGCCGCTCTTCGCTGAGCCGCGGATGGGCCGTGCCGTGGGCGGTGGTGCCGTGGGCCCTCGTTGGCGTCACGCTCGCACGGTCACTCTCCGCGCAGGTCCGCGGCGATGCCCCGATCGCGCCGGCGGCCACCATCGGACCCGTCACCGATGCCTCCACGCTCTCGGTGCTCGGCATGGCAGCACTCCCCGACGGCACAGGGAACGCACTCTCGCCGCGCAACGACCTGTGGCTCGGCGCCACGCAGCCGATCGGGCGTATCGGGCGGGTGCGATTCGCCGCGCTGGGTACTGGGAACTGGCAGGTTCCGGAGGGCGTAGGCGCCGCCGGTCATCTGGAAGGCACGCTGGCGCTTCGTGCGAGAGCCCGTGTGGGCGAGCAGCGCGTGTGGAGTGCGATCAGCTACGGGCACGCCTCGGTGAACGGCGCCAATCCCACGGCGAACCTGCTCGGGAGCGGCATGCCGCCGATGGCTGCCATACCGCCGATGACCGCCGGCGCCCTCGATCTTCGCGGCGCCGATACCACCGTGTCGCGTCGCGTCGACGTGGGTGCCGTGAGTCGGGCAGAAGCGGGCGTGATGACGAACGTGTCGGGGATGGAACTCTCGTTCGGCTTCTCGATGGAACGGGCCACCCGCACCACCACACAGACGCTCTCCATCAACGAACCCGACGCGATCAGCATGCCGACCGGGGGCGGAGCCACGCGGCTCGTGAGCAACCGCACCACCCGATCGCTGCAGCGACGTGACATCGCCACCGGAATCGCGTCGCTGGGCTTCAACACCGGTCCGACCACGTGGCTGGTCTCGGTGACATCGCCGGTGGCCACCTGGATTTCCAGCGACGCCCTGTCGCCCTCGCCCACCGCGCTGCCCACCGTGGCCTCGCTGGCCATCGTGCAGCCGATCACGGCTTGGCTGTCGCTGGTCGGCGCCGCGGCGACGAACGCCGCCACCGTGGGCGGGACCGCGTTTCGTGACGATCTCGACAACCACCGCACCCGCCGCTTCGCCCCGGTGCTCGCGCTCGGCGTGCGCATCGCACGCCTGCCCGTTCGCGGCACCGACGGCACACCGGGCGGCATTCTCGCGTTCGAAACGCGCACCCTCGGTGCCGTGGACTCGCTCGCCGTGGAGCAGGGTGTCTCAGCGCCCGACGGCGACACGTTGCGCGTGGTGCTGCTGATCGATGCCCCGCGTGCCGAGTCGGTCGAGCTGATGGGCGATGCGACCGAGTGGATGGTGACGCGGATGCAACGGGCGGCGAACGGACGCTGGCGTGCGGAACTCAAGCTCGCGCCGGGGATGCATCGCCTCACGGTGCGCGCAGACGGCGGCGCGTGGATCGCCCCGCCGGGTTTACCGATGGGTAGTGATGACTACGGGAGTCCGGTGGGGATGATCACGGTGGTGCGCGCGAAACGGCGGTAGGGGATCGCGCGGATTGCGCGGATCAGTGCTCAGTGACCTGAGCTCTGGCGTCTGACCGTGTATGGCGGTCGGAGTTCAGCGACAGCAGTGTTCAGTGTCGAGCGTCTTTGGAGCAACAACGGGCCCTGTCGATCGCTTCGACAGGGCCCGCCGTTTTTCCGAAGACGCTCGGAACTATGCACTGTCGCTGCTGAGTTCCGGCCGCGATACACGGTCTGACGCCAGAGTTCAGACCACCGTGTACTGAACCCTATCAACGCGCTCCCTACTTCCCGCCCTTCACCCGAATCACCTGCGTGGTGCTGTCCGTGATTCCCGCCCCCGATACCATCAGCGTGAGCTGATAATCGCCCGCCGGGACCTGCGGGAAATTGATGTTCAGACTGCGTCCCGGTCCGCCATCCGGACGGCCGTTGTCGTTGTACTTGATGGACACTGGCGTGACCGCCTTCGAGAGGCCGAACGAGCTGCCGAGCTTCTGGAAGAAGCCCGCGCCCACGCGCGTGGCACGCAACGCCACTTGCAGCGGCTGTCCCGGCGAGGCCTGCCGATACATCTCCCAGTAGATGCCGATCGACGTGCCGGCCTCGATCTCGTTGCTGCCGTAAGCTTGCAGCGCATTGCGATCGAGCATCGGCGTGGCCGACACATCACCGCGCTGCAGCAGCAGATACTCCGACAACCGGGTGCCGGCCGGCAACGGTTTGACTACGGTGCGGACCCGCGCGGCGCGCTTGCCGACGGGCGCCAGCACTTCGAGGCTGGCCAGCATCGGTGACCGCACCGGCAACAGCAACGCCCCGTTGGCCTGTGCACTGTCGCGCCGGGCCTGCAGCGGGTCGCGGCCATCGACGGCATCGAGCGTGAGCGCGGCCGTGTACGGCGCGCGTCCCATTTCGAGTTCGCGCATCAGGCGATAGCCACCGGCCACGATCGTGGTGTCGCCGCGCAGGAACCGCGCGAATTGATTCGGCAGCGCGCCGAAGCCGGTGGCGTAGCGCGGTGCGTAGCGCATGCGCGCCTTCTGGCGTTTCGGATTCCAGTCGCCCGGTGTGGCGGACAACGGCGTGGCGTTCGCTTCGACCGTCGCCATGAAGTCGTAGCTGGGCGTGGGCTCGTGCCCAATCACCGAGGGCGGACGAGGATCAGCCACGCCTCCGTTCTGCACCGACCACGCCGTGGGCCATCCGTAGCGGATCTGCGATTCGAGCAGATCATCGCCCCACTGCAGGTCGTACGGGATGCGGGCGAGCGAATGCACGCGCGACATGGTGCGGCGCGCGTACAGTTCGTTCTGAATATCGTTCGAGGGAATCATCCACAGCGGCTGCGCGAGCCGCAGCACCCGTACGTTCTCCGCGCTGCGGCTTCCGCAGGGCGTGGCCTTGTATGCCGCATGCATGGCGGGATCGAGCCACCACGTGAGGTCGGTCCACGTGCACTGCTGCGCCACCGGCATCGACACGAGGGCGCGCGCGAACGCCGCCGTGGCCTCCTTGTGCTGATTGGCATTGTGCAGGGCGAGTCCCTGGAGGGCCTCGCACCACCACGACGTGCCCTTGCAGGCGCGGGCCGCGCTGATCGCGACATCGCGCTGCTCCGACTCGATCGCGTAGCGCACGCGCATGCCGTTCACCCAATCGTCCGCCGGATCGGCCGACTGCGCCTGCGCCAGCAAGTCGAGCAGCTGTTCCCGCTCGATCTTCGCGTCGTTCCGCTCGGCCGGCGGCGGCACGTCGCCGTTGTTATTCCAGTAACAGATGCGCCCCAGCGGGACTTCGCATGAAGCATCGGCCCCACCGTTGTAAAAGCGTAGCCCCGTGCGATGATTGCGCTCGAATCCGTCCTGCATCGTGCGCGCCTGTGCGCCCAGTGCGCTGGTCGTGGCCGGGTTGCCCCGCAACGGATCGGGCGGCACGCTCGCGATGCCGCCGGCGAGCAACGGGCGCGTGGTGTCGGCTGGGGGCGGGGCGACGGGCGGCGTCTGCGCGGTCAACCGCGGCGCGCACACCATCGAGAGCCATACGACGGCGGCCAGCGCCCACGAGCGCGGCGCGGCGGACATGAACCGGCGGCAAGCGATCAGATTCACCAAGAGCCTGCTCCTGAGAGGAATCGAGCACGCGCCGCGCAACCGGTAGCGGTTGGCGCGGCCCGACATCGACAGAACAACGCGGCGCCCGAACAGACGGGGGGCCCGGTGCGAAGTTAACGCGCGAAGGGGGGCCCCGGGATTCAGACGGTCAACTTCACCCAATGCACGGCCTCCCCCCGAAGGGCGAAGCGATCGGCGAGACCGACACCGACGTATACACCAGACCGCTCGACTTGGCCGCGCGTGCCGGCTAATCCGTACCCGGGAGCTGCGGCACGCCGTGCAGCTTGACCGCCTCGGACTTCGTGCGCGCGCGGATGTTGAGGATCTCGACGATCACCGAGAAGGCCATGGCGATATACGTGTACCCCTTCGAGATGTGCTGCCCCATCCCCTCGGCCACCAGATTCGTGCCGATCAGCACGAGGAACGACAGCGCCAGCATCTTGACCGTGGGATGCCGGTCCACGAAATCGCTGATGGGTGTGGCGGCGAGCAGCATCACGCCGAGTGCGATCACGTTGGCGGCGATCATGATCACGACACTGTCGGCCATCCCGACGGCGGTGATGACCGAGTCGAGCGAGAAGACGATGTCGATCACGGCGATCTGGGCCACCGTGGCCCAGAGGGAGCGTCCGCCCGTGGCGTTCGCGGTGGACTCTTCGGGGCCCTCGAGCTTCCCGTGAATCTCCTTGGTGGCCTTGCCGATCAGGAACAGGCCGCCGACGATCAGGATCAGGTCACGCCCGGATACCGCACGGCTGAGCAGGGTGAACAGCGGCTCGGTGAGGCGCATGACCCAGGCGATCGACAGCAGCAGCGCGACGCGCGACAGGAACGCGCCCATGAGTCCGAACCGGCGCGCCTTCGGCTGATCGACCGGGGCCAGCTTCCCGGCCAGAATCGAGATGAAAATGATGTTGTCGATGCCGAGGACGACCTCGAGCACCGACAGCGTCAGCAGGGAAATCCACGCCTGCGGATCAGAGAGCAGATGAAGCATCGCGGCAAACTAATCGGCTATCTTTCAGAAATGTCTGCCCTCCCGCCCCCCCCCGCGTTGCCCGACGCCACCACGACTTCACGTCCCGCCGTCGTCTTGCTGTCCGGCGGACTCGACTCCACGACCGTGCTGGCCGTGGCGCGTCGCGAGGGGTTCACCCCCTACGCGATGACCTTCCGCTACGGCCAGCGCCATTCGCTGGAGATCGAGGCAGCCCGCCGGGTGGCGGCGGCCCATGGCGTGGCGGAGCACGTGGTGGTGGATATCGACCTGCGGCAGTGGGGCGGCTCCGCCCTCACCGCCGACGTGGCTGTGCCCAAGGACCGCGACGTGGAGCATCCGAGTGACGAAATCCCCGTCACCTACGTGCCGGCCCGCAACACGATCTTCCTGTCGTTTGCGCTCGCGTGGGCCGAAACGCTGAACGCGCAGGCCATCTTCATCGGCGTGAATGCGCTCGATTACTCCGGCTACCCCGACTGTCGGCCGGAGTACATCGCGGCCTTCGAGCAGATGGCGAACCTCGCGACACGGGCCGGCGTGGAGGGCACGCAGCGCCTCCGAATTCATGCGCCGCTGCAGCACCTGAGCAAGGCAGACATCGTGCGGCTTGGACAGGAGCTGGGCGTGGACTACGCGATCACGACCAGCTGTTACGACCCAGCCCCCAATGGAACGGCTTGCGGCCACTGCGATGCCTGCCAGCTCCGCTTGCGCGGCTTTGCCGAAGCGGGATCAGCCGATCCGATCGCGTACGCGACCGGGGGCTGAGGCATGGCGTACACGGTTCGCGAGTGTTTTTACACGCTGCAGGGTGAGGGCGTACAGGCCGGACGTGCCGCCGTCTTTTGCCGGTTTTCGGGGTGCAATCTGTGGACGGGGCGCGAGGCCGACCGGGCCAGCGCCATCTGCACCTTTTGTGACACGGATTTTGTGGGCGTCGGCCCCGACGGTGGCAAGTTCGCGACGGCGGCCGAGTTGGCGGCGTTTGTGAAGCGTCGCTGGCCGGCCGATGCGCCGGCGCACGTGCGCCCCTTTGTGGTCTGCACCGGGGGCGAGCCCTTGCTGCAGCTCGACGAGGCGGCGGTGGCGGCGCTGCACGCTGAGGGCTTCGAGATCGCGGTCGAGACCAACGGCACGCAGGCGCCCCCCGCCGGGCTGGACTGGATCTGCGTGAGCCCCAAGGCACAGGCTCCGCTGGTGCTCACCGCTGGCGACGAGCTCAAGCTGGTATTTCCACAGCCCACGGCGCTTCCCCAGCGCTTCGAGGGGCTCGCCTTTCGCCATTTCCTGCTCCAGCCGATGGACGGGGCACAGGCGGCCGAGAACACCGCGGCCGCCTTGGCCTACTGCCTGGCGCATCCGCAGTGGCGCCTCTCCGTCCAAACGCATAAGTCGCTCGGGATCCGGTAAGCCACGGCCGCCGGACGCCGTGGGCCGGTGGCGAGCCGAAGGTTGCCCTGACTGTGACAAGCGCCGGTAGCGGGCCGGCCATGGCTGGGCTAGGTTCCTTCCTCCGGACCGCCCTCAACCCTGCGCACCGCGTATCGTGATCTCTTTCTCGCGCCAACTCCTTTCCCTCAGCCTGTGTGGCGCGCTCGTCGCGTTCGCACCGCGCGTGGAAGGACAGTCGGTCGAGAAGCTCGAGAGCCGGAAGCCGTTTGCCGCATGGAGCGAGTCCGCGCAGAACCTCCGTGACTCCATCGTCGCCAAGGCGCGCGGACAGATCGGCACGCGCTACAAGCTGGGCGGCACGAAGCCCAATCTCGCGCTCGACTGCAGCGGCCTCGTGAAGTACGTGATGGGCGCGCTGGACGTCGTACTCCCCCGCACCGCGCAGAAGCAAGCCGCGATCGGCCAGGAAGTCCCGAAGGATCTTGCGGCCCTGAAGCCGGGCGACCTGCTGACCTTCGGTCGTGGCAAGCGGATCTCGCACATCGGCATCTACGTGGGCGAAGGCCGCATGGTGCATGCGAGCACGTCGCAGCGCCGCGTGGTCGAGACCCGCATTTCCGAGCGCTCGCCGCTGATCCGTCAGTGGAAGGGTGTCCGGCGCTTGGTCGGCGGCGCCGGCATCACCATGCGGGATTCGCTCCTCGCGTTGGCCGACTCCCTCAAGCAATAGCGTTATTCAGAGTTGCCAAGCCGCCGAATCGCCCCCAGCATTGGGGGCGTTTTTGTTTTCGAGCCGTCCCTCCGGAGAACCTCATGCCTGCCCAGATGCCCCGCTCCCTGCGCGCCATGCTCGTCGCCGCGCCGCTCTGCTTTGCCGTGATGCTGCCCGCGCGCATGTCGGCGCAGCAGCCGACCGCACCAGCCGCGCGGAAGGACCGACTGACGATCGCCGACTACTTCAACTGGGAGGACGTTGCCACGCCCACCATGTCGCCCGACGGCCGGCAGATCATCTACACGCGTACGTGGATCGATCAACTGAACGACAAGCGCGAGTCGTCGGTCTGGATCATGAACGCCGACGGCACCAAGAACCGCTTCCTCGTGAAGGGGTCCGATGCCAAGTGGTCGCCCGACGGGTCGCGCATTGCCTACGTGGCGCCGGGTGAACCCGGCGGGGCGCAGATCTGGGTGCGCTACATGGACGCCGAGGGGGCGACCACGCAGATCACGCGGCTCACGGAAGCCCCGGGTGATGTCGAATGGTCACCCGACGGCAAGACGATCGGCTTCGGCATGCTCGTGCGCGGGACGGATGCGTGGCGCATCGCCATGCCGACACCGCCGCGTGGCGCGAAGTGGACAGAGGCGCCACGGGTCGTCACGACGGTGAAGTATCGCGCCGACCGTCAGGGCTTCCTCGAGGATGGTTTGCGTCAGTTGTTTACGGTGCCCGCCGAAGGGGGCACGCCGAGTCAGGTCACCAGTGGTGCCTGGGCCGCCAACGGCACCACGTGGATGCCCGATGGCAAGAGCTTTGTGTTCACGTCGCTGCGCACGGCCGACGCGGAATACGCCTGGCGGCAGAGCGACATTTACAAGGTGGACATCGCCACCGGCGCCGTGTCGGCGCTCACGTCGCGCAACGGGCCGGACAACGCGCCCGTGCCGTCGCCCGACGGGCGCTTCATTGCGTACACCGGCTACGACAGCACCGACGCCACGTGGAAGGACGCCACGATGTATGTGATGGACGCCGACGGCAAGAACGCCCGCGCCCTCACGGAAAAGCTGGATCGCTCGCCGAGTGGCATGATGTGGGCGCCGGATGCGAGTGGCGTGTACTTCAACGTCGAGAACGAAGGGTCGAAGAACCTGTACTTCGTGTCGTTGAAGGGTGACATCCGTCAGGTGACCAAGGGAACGCACGTGCTCACGGTGAGCGACATCAACAAGAACTTCACCGCCGTCGGTGTGGCCACGTCGCCCACCAAGCCCAACGACATCGTGGCGTTCGATGTGCGCACGCCGGCCATCAAGCAGCTCACCGACGTCAACGGCGATGTGCTGGCCGGCAAGCAGCTCGCGACCACGGAAGAGGTGTGGTACACGTCGGTGGACGGCCAGCGCATTCAGGGCTGGATCGTGAAGCCCGCCGACTTCGACGCGAAGAAGAAGTATCCGATGATGCTCGAAATTCACGGCGGCCCGCACTCGATGTACAACGTGGGCTTCAACTTCTCGCGGCAGGATCACGCGTCGAACGGCTTCGTGATGCTGTACACGAATCCGCGCGGCTCCACGGGCTACGGCTCGGCGTTCGGCAACGCGATCAAGAACGCGTATCCCGGCAAGGACTTCAACGACCTCATGGCCGGCGTGGACACCGTGATCAACCGTGGCTTCGTGGACAGCAACCGGCTGTACGTGTTCGGCTGCTCCGGCGGTGGCGTGCTCACCGCGTGGACCGTGGGCCATACCGACCGCTTTGCCGCGGCCGCATCCCAGTGCCCCGTGATCAACTGGCTCAGCTTCGTGGGCACGACCGACGGGTCCAGCTGGTATTACAACTTCGCCAAGTATCCGTGGGACGATCCCAGCGAGCATCTCAAGCGCTCGCCGTTGATGTATGTGGGCAACGTGAAGACCCCGACGATGTTGATGACGGGTGTGAACGACCTGCGCACGCCGATCAGCCAGACGGAGGAGTTCTACGAGGCGCTCAAAATCCGGAAGGTGCCCACCGCGATGATTCGCTTCAACAACGAGTGGCACGGCACCAGCTCGACGCCGTCGAACTTCATCCGGACGCAGCTCTATCTCCGCAGCTGGTTCGACAAGTATCAGACGCCCCCCAAGGGACAGGGCGTCACGCAGGATCAGCAGTAAGGGGCGCCGCTGCCGGTGAGTGATCCGTCGCTCAGGGGTCCCGTCGCGCCGTCAATTTGGCGAATGCGTGACATACGTCACTTTCATGAGACGCTCAAGACCGGTACGTTTTTCAGCTTCTCCTCCCTCCTGCCACTAATTCCATGAACTCTATCTCGTTCCGCCATCGTGGGTTGTCCGCGCTGGCCGTTGTCTTCGCCTGTACCGTGACCGCCTGCTCCGACACGGCCTCCCGCGCGCGGGCCGACTCGTTGTCGGTGGCGCTGGCCAGCGCGAGCGCCGAGCGCGACTCGCTGCAGGGGCTGATGCAGGGTGCGAGCGCCGATAAGGACCGGGCGCTGGCGCAGGTCGTCGAGGCCTCGAAATTCGCCGACGAAGTCGACGCCGAGCTGCGCAAGGTGCGCGGCCTCTCCAGCAAGGTGGGCGTGACCAAGAGCGACGAATCGGGGAAGACCGAGGCCGCTGCGGCCCAGAAGGACATCCTCGATCGGCTCACGCAGATGCGCCAGCGGCTGGCCGCGCGCCAGCGTCAGGTGTCGGCGCTGCTCGACACCTTGAAGACGATGCGGGCCGACTCCACCGCCTCGGCTACGCTGCTGGCCGACCTGAATGCGCGTCTCGCGACGCGCGACAAGGAGATCGCCGCCTTCCAGGAGGAGATCCGCGCGCTGCGCACGCAGAACGAACGGCTCACCGTCGAGAAGGCCGTCCTCACCGACACGGTGAAGGCCATGGACGTGCGCGAGAACAAGGTGTTCTACATCGTCGGCTCACGTCGTCAGTTGATTGCCGACAAGCTGGTGACGGAAGAAGGCGGTTCGCGCGGCCTGCTCATCGTGAAGCTCGGCAAGACGCTGGTGCCGGCACGCTCCCTCGATGAATCGCGCTTCACGCGGGCCGATCGCCGCGAAGTGCTCACGATTCCGCTGCCGCGCAGCGATCGCCCGTATCGCATCGTGTCGCGTCACGATGTCTCGCTGATCGATGTGGCGAAGAAGGAAAAAGACGGCGCCTTCCGCGGGGAAAGCATCCGCATCACCGACCCCGTGAAGTTCTGGGCGGCTTCGCGCTACCTGATCATCGTGGAGAAGTAACGGCAACCGCGGCAACATGTCGCGATGACAACGGGGCGCTTACTGATGCCAGTAAGCGCCCCGTTGTCGTTCCGCCATGTTGATCGGCTACACGTGCGGCAGCTCCCGGTCGCCGACGTCGCCACCCTCGCGATGCCACTGCAGCTCTTCGGGCGAGAGCGGCCGGATGGCCAGGTCGACGGCCAGCCACGTGGTCTTGGCGAAGGGGTAGCAGACCACACACCCGGACAGCATCAGGAATGCCGTGACATACGTGATCAGGTCCCAGGGCGGATCGGGCCACGTGACGTACACCAGCCCGCACACGCAGACGAACAGGATCAGCTCGACCGCGATCAGGTTGAACAGGTACGCGCCGACGAAGTAGTCCTTCTCCCCCCGCTCGAGCCGGATGCCGCAGCTAGGGCAGCGCTCCTTGAGTTCGAAGACGGACGCGAAAATTGCGCGGCCACCGCAGTGCGGGCAGCGTAACCGCAACGCGCGCACAACCAGCTGGGAGAGCGACGGTCGGGTTACCGAGACTGCCCGGTCGGTCATCGCTGGGGAAGCGCGGCGAGAAAGTCGCTCAGGTATCCGCCCCACACTTTCGGGACCGTATGCGTACCGTGACCACGCGTATCCGGCGTGATCGGCAGCAGAATGAACTTGGTGCGCGGCATCATGGCGGCGTAGCGCTCGGCCACCCCCAGTTCCGGCGGATTGACCTCATCGTCGGCCGAATTCATGTACAGCGCCGGCGCCGTGATGCGCGACAACTGCGGCGAGGGATCGTAGTCGCGGGACGCGTTGAACTGGTACAGAAAATCGTTGGCATCAGTGGTGGCCATCCGCCCATCGAGGTACGCGCGGATCACGCTGTCCGCTTTCTCACGCGTGGGCCCCTGTGCGTGCTGCACGAGCGGTGCACTCGACATGATGAACAACATCATCTGCGCCGCGCGCAGCCCCGGCGGTGCGCTGGTATACTCGCCGTCCTTCCACGCCGGATCATTCCGGATGGCATCCATCGCCATCGTACGGATCATCCGGTTGCGGCCCACGATCGGCCCCGGTACGCAGGCCAGCGGCGCGAGGCCGTCCATGAACTGCGGATACGTGTACCCCCACACCCAGCCATGCATGCACCCCATCGACGTCCCCATGAGGAGACGCAGGTGGTTGACGTGGAGATGCTCGGTGAGCAACCGATGCTGCGCCGCGACCATGTCGTCGTAGGTGTACTTCGGAAAGCGCGCGTGCAGACCATCGCTGGGCTTGCTGGAGCCCCCGTGTCCGATGCCGTCAGGGAGCACGATGAAGTACTTCGCGCTGTCGAGCAGCTTGCCGGGCGCGAACAGCTCCCCCGCGTACGTCGCGGACATGAAGCTGCGCCCTGTGCCGCCGGTGCCATGCAGCACCATGACCGCATTGCGCACGATGCCGCTGGCATCACGCTGCGGCGTGCCGAGGGTGGTGTAGTGAAGTCGCAACTCAGGCAGGCGTTCACCTGAGCGGAACGTGAAGTCCCTGACGACATAGTCGCCTTGGGTGCCGGCGCGCGCCCAACCGGCGGCGGGAGCGGGCGTCTGGGCGTTGCCGACCGACGCCGTTACGGCCGAGCTCGCAAGTAACAGCGAGCCGAGCCGGAGACGAAGAAGCGATGCACGTGACATACCGAACGATAATGCCCGTCAGCGACTGACGCTGGTGGACGGGCGACCGCCTGTGACCGCGGCCGCGGTTGGCGGCCGATCGCTTCGGGGCAGTCCCGAGCGTCTAGAAGCCGAATCGCACGCCCAGACTCAGCGGCACGATCTGCAGCGATGCGCGGTTGCAGCCCACGTCGCCGATGCAGTTGAGCTTGGGCGTGCCGTCGAAGACATGATGGAAGCGCGACTCGACGAACGCGGACATCCCGCCCAATCCGAACTCGAGGCCGGCGCCACCGTTGAGGCCGAACTTGGTGGTGTTCTCCTCGTTGATGTTCAACAACGACCCACAGCCGGCCCCAGCGCATTTCGGGCTGTTGCGCACATAGTAGCCGCCCACGCCGCCGGTGACGTACGGACGTACCGGCGCATTCTCCAGCGGAACGCCGAGCATCGCGTTGAGCGTACCGGTCACCATGCTGTACTTGTTGGAAATGGTCACCTGTGTCGTGCTGCTGCCGGTGGTGACGAGATTGCGGTCACCGAAGCCGTGATACATCACGTCGGCGCGAATGCCGAACGGGCCGACCCGACGGCCGAAGTCGGCGAAACCACCGAGGTGAAAGCCCGCCGGCGCGACGTCGTTGTAATCGCCAACGGGAAAGGTGGCGCCACCAAGGATCCCGAAGCCGACGGCCGGGGCGGGCGCCTCGGCGGCGGACTGTGCCTGCGCGGCGAGCGGTGAGACAATGGCCACGAGGCCACAGAGGACACGGGTCAATTGCATGAACGATCTCCTTGAGTTGGGATTGCACCCAAGGAGAGGGCACATAGCGTGCCGTGGGTACGGATGAAGTGTATGGGGCCGCACCATTGAAAACTCCCGAGGGAGCAGGGGGAGGGTATCGGGGAAGCGGAGGCAGGAACCACGCGCGGTTCATCTGCTCCCTGCCTTCTGATGCCCTCCCCCCCTGCTCCCTAGAGAGTTCGCCGTTCCAATCCCGCGCGGCGCTCCCTACTTGCCCGCGTCCAAGTCATTCCAGTTCAGGATCGCGTTGAACCCGAGGAAGTACGTGCCCTGGGTCTGCCATCGCCAGAACGGACGGATGGCGAACATCACCACGTGTCCCTTGCCCAGGGGCGCGTCCACCAGCTGCGCGCGGTTGGCCAGCCCTTCGCCGTTGGCGAGGGTGCCGGACAACAGCATGTCGGCGGCGTTCGCCGGGAACTGCATGATCACGCGCGGACGCGAGCCATCGATGCCGGTTGCTCCGCCGAACACGGACCCGCCCGCGGCGCCAGGCGCCGCGCCAGCAGCTCCGGCACCACCACGGCCACCTTGGCCTGCCCCGGCCGCTACCGTCGCCCCGGCGGCCGTGCCACGGCCCGCGGCGGGCATCGGCGTTCCGGTCGAGTCACTCGCGCCGAAGGTCCACGGCGAAATGCGGAGCGGCACGGCGTTCGGCGTGATGTTCTGGCTCAGGGCCGACCCGCGTCCACCGCCACCGCCGGCAAAGAGTCCGGCCGAGCCGGCGACGGAGAGCACGGGATCCTGATTGAAATACACCGGCAGCTGGGCGTCGAAGCCGTACGACAGCGGGCTGGTGCGATCGGTGACCACGCCGCGCAGAATCGTGCCGCGGGCGAACAGTCCGGCCGGCGACTCGACCGTGATCCCGCTGGTGAGGTTGTACGCCGGGAAGATCGTGGTGGTGGAGCCTTCCACGATGAGTGTGCCGCCGGCCTGCACGAACTTGTACAGCTCGGTGAGTCCCTCGATGCCCATGCCGCCGCGGATGTCGTCGGCGCTGTCGTTGGCGCCGAGGTTCGGCGTGGCCGCCGACTTCTTGTAGGGCAACGGCGTGTCACCCGACTTGATGATGCCCGCCACGTGCGACTGCGCGCTACCGCCCACGCTCGGGTAGATGATCACGTCGTACTTCGCGCGGAGATTCCCCTCTTTGAGCTTGATATCGGCGAAGTAGCTGTACGGCACGCCATAGGTGTCGAGGGCCGCGCGCACCCATCCTTCGTCCTGCGTGCGCTGCCAGGCGTGAACATATCCGATCCGCGGCAGGTCGAGGTCGTGCGTCTTGACCGCCGGCGCGGCGGGCACGGCGTAGCCGCTCAAGCCCAGCTCCTTGAGCGTGGGCTCGAGCTTGGCGCGATCGGCCGCCGGCACGATAAACGCGCCCGCCCGGAACGTGCGACCGGCCGCCGTGAAATCGGCTTCCGCCGCCTGCATGCGGACCGACGCGTGCGTGGTGCGGAACTTCATGAGGTTGTTGTCGGTGGTGTGCTCGACGATCAGCACCGGACCCGTGCCCGCGATCCCACCGGCGGCGTGTACCTTGGCCGTCACCGCCGTCATCGCCTGCTCGAGCACGCTCTTCTCGCCCACCGGCAACACCGCGACGTTGCGCATGTACTGGAACGTCCAACCCGTATCGTCGTACGGGCTCGGGTTGGCCGGCGAGTAGTTCTGAATCGAGAAGTACATATCGGCGAGCGTGCGATACGGCTGGTCGCCGCGCACGATGTAGTCACCGGCCTTGACCGCCAGAGAGCCCACCGTGAACGCGCTGTTCGCGGTGTGCACTTCGAGTCCCTGCTTGCGCAGTTCGTTCACCGCGTCGGCGGCGTCGGCCTTCCGACGCTGCGTGGCCGGAATCACCCATGCGTAGGGACCGGCGCCCGTCTTCCCCTTCTCCACGGCGCGCTTGTTCTTGAGCCAGTAGTTCTCGAGATACAGCGACTTGTTGTCGGCGAAGTGCTTGAGCGAGAAGAGCACGGCCGACTGCTGGATGTTCGTGTTGTTGCGCGGGCCCCACTTGATGTACGGCAGCGGCGGGTTCGGGCGGAACCACTCGCGGCTCGTGGTGGTCGCCGGCGGCCGCACTTCGTAGTTGTCGGGGCCGTAGCTCTGCACTTCGTAGAAGCGGCCGATGGCGTTCTTCGTGTGCGCCGCGAAGAACATGTAGTTCGGCGTCCACCCGTCGTAGAAGCCGTACGTCCACACGCCGGGCACGCCCCGCTTCGCCATCTCCTGCACGTCCACCTGCGCCATCATCCACCATTCCGTCACGGTGATCGGATCGATGGCGTCGTTGTACGGGCCGGTGCCGGTGCTCGAGTACAGGTACGTGACCGACTCGTGCAGATCGTGCATCACCTGCGGCTTCCACTGCAGGAAGAAGTCATTCACGTTCTTCGTGAGCGACAGGAACTGGCCCATGCCGTCACGGTTGTTGTCGTGCGCCACGTACTTGCCCCAGTACATCAGCGGCAACCGCGCCGCACCGGCCGGCAACGTCTTGTTGTAGTAGTACGTGTCGACCTGCTTCTCACGGCCGTCCACTTCGATCACGGGCGTGATGAACGTGATGATGTTGTTGCGGACCTGCTGGATGAATGGCGTCTCTTCCACGATGAGACGATAGGCCAGCTCCTGCAGCATTTCCGGACCGCCGGTTTCCGGCGAGTGAATGCCGCTGGTCAGCCAGTACATTGGCTTAGTGGTGCCGATCAGGCGCTTGGCCTCGGCGTCGCTCGTTTTGCGCGGATCGCTCAACGCGGCGATGTCACCCTTGAATTTGTCGAGATTGGCGATGGTCGCCGAGTCGGCAATCGCCAGCACGACCATGTCGCGCCCTTCCTCCGTCTTGCCGATCGTCCAGTACTTCGCGCGCGGCGAGGCCTTGTCGAGCGCCTCGAAGTAGCGATGAATGTCCTTGGCGTACGTGAGCTCGCCGGGGGTGCCCACGATGCGACCGTGGAACTTGAGTGGTGTCGGCACCGTGGCCGACGACGGCAGGTGATCGACCAACTCGGTCGTGATGCGGGCATCCTGCAGGAACTCCTTGATCTTCGCGGTATACGCCTCGTCGATCTGCTGTGCGGCGGCACCCGCCGCCCCCTGCCCCTCTGCGGGCATCGCCACGGCAACCATCGCCACCGCCACCGCCACCCGCCATCGATACATCCTGCCGACCATGTGCCATCTCCTCGAGTATGTGGACCACCTGCTGCATGGAGACTACGCGTTACACAGCGCGAGCGCTCACCGCGTGCACATTTGGTGCACATTTCAGGAGGTCACCGGTACCCGTCGCTCCATTCCCGTCTCCAATCGCTCCCATGCGCTCTCTGCCGTCTGCCGTCCGTTGCATCGCGCTTGCACTCGGCCTCGTTGCGGCCGCCGTACCCGCCCAGGCCCAATCGTCGGGATTCACCACCACGCCACCGCTCCCCTGGCCGCCCGTGGCAACCTTCTCCATCCTCGGCTATGACCCGGCCACCGGTGAAGTCGGTGGTGCGGTGCAATCGCGAGTATTCTCCGTCGGCAACGGAGTGCTCTGGGCCGAGGCCGGCGTCGGCGCGGCAGCCACGCAGGCCATCGTGGATGTGAGCTACGGTCCGCAGGCGATCGCCCTGCTACGGCAAGGTGTGAAGCCGGCCGATGTCGTGAAGCGCGTGTGGCAGGGCGACCCCGATCCGCGTCCGGCAGACTGGACCAAGGAAGGGCGTCAGTTCGCGGTGATCGATGCACAGGGCAACGTGGCGGCGTACACGGGCCCGAAGGCCACCGAGTGGGCAGGCGACAAACAGGGGAAGTTTTGCACCGCGCAGGGCAACATCCTGGCCAGTGCCGAGGTGGTGAATGCCATGGTGAGTGCGTTCGAGAGCACCACGGGGCATCTCTCGTTGCGGCTGATGGCCGCGCTCGAAGCGGGACAAATGGCCGGCGGTGATAAGCGCGGTATGCAATCGGCCGCGATGCTGATCGTGAAGAAGGACGGAGGCGTATGGCTGCACAACGACGTCGTACTGCGCCTGCAGGTGGACGACAGCCCCGAGCCCATCAAGGAACTGCGCCGTCTGGTAGACAAGGCAGCGACCATGCGGCGGCCGCGCTGATGCTCGGCCTGAAGAGGGCGGCGGTGGTGACGGCCTTGTGCCTCGCGGGCATGACCACGCTCGAGGCGCAGAGCACGATGAAGCCGCCGGCCGCGCTCAAGACCGAGTACGTGATGCTGGTGATTTCCGATGGCGTGCGCTGGCAGGAGGTGTTCGGCGGCGCCGACAACGCACTGATCGGCAAGGCCGGTGGCGTGTCGGATACCGCCTCGCTCCGCCGCGATTTCTGGCGTGACACGCCGGCGGCCCGACGCGCAGCGCTGTTCCCGTTCCTGTGGGGCACGATGGCCACCCAGGGACAAGTGTTCGGCGACAGCGCCAGCGGCAGCGTGGCGCGCATTACCAACACCATGAAGTTCTCGTATCCCGGGTACAGCGAGACGTTCACCGGCTTTGCCGACCCGCGCATCGACAGCAACGATCATCCGCCCAACGAGAACACCACGGTCTTCGAGTGGCTGAATCGCGATGCCGCGTTCAAGGGACGCGTGGCGGCCTTCGCCACCTGGAACGCGTTCAGTCGCATCTTCAACGCCGAGCGAAGCGGCGTGCCGGTGTACGACGGCTGGACGCGCGGCGTGGCCCCGTCGGAGTCGCCACGCTCCACGCTGTTGCGCGATCTGTACGCCACCACCATTCGCGTCTGGCCCGACGTGGCCTTCGACGCGCTGATGCAGCAGTCGCTGCTCGAGTATCTCGGCGGTCACGATCCGCGCGTGCTGTTCGTGGGCTACGGTGAAACCGACGAGTGGGCGCACGCCGGCAAGTACGATCTGTACCTGCGCTCGGCGCGCAACATGGACGCCTATCTCGCGCAGCTGTGGGCGCGTGTGCAGCGCGATCCGCGCACGCGCGACAAGACCACGATGATCGTGTCCACCGACCACGGTCGCGGCTGGGGGCGAGAGTGGACCGACCACGGGAAGGATGTGGCCGGCGCCGAGTTCATTTGGACGGCGGTCATCGGGCCGGACACGCCGGCGCGTGGCGTTCGCACGCAAACCCCGGTCCAGCAAGCGCAGGTCGCGGCCACCATCGCCGCTTTGCTGGGGCGGGATTGGCAAAAGGCGGAGCCGAAAGCGGCCCCGCCTTTGCCCATCTTTCGTTAAGCCAATCGCCGCTTATTCCTGACCGCGCGCAGGTGCGTCGGGCACGGTAATGCCCGCCACCTGCAGCGACTTGAGCAGCGCCGGTAACCGGGCGGTCTTCACCGACGCCACGCGCGCGCCGTGCTGCTCGAGTTCACGCGTGAGGTTCTGCAACTGCGACTGCTGCGCGGCCGACACCGGGAAGCTGCTGCTGAGCGCACTGTTCAGCATGCCCGCGCGTCCGGTGAACGAACCGTCGGCCTGCCCCGATGCACCCACGTCATCGTCGCCACCAGCCGGCGGGCCACCAGCGCCACGCGACCGAGTCGCCACCGCCTGACCGACTTCCTTCACGTAGCTCGCGAGCTCCTTGTCGATCGCGGCCAGGTTCTGCTTGAGCTCGGGCGTCAGCTTGGCCGCGTTGGCATCGGCGGCCTTCTTCACCTCGGCAAAGCGCGCCACCACACTGTCACCGCGGGTCTGCTGCGCCGTGATGGCCTTCTGGAACTGCACCACCTTGAACCGGAACGCGTCGAGCGCCTTCAGTTCGCCCGCCGACATCGCCTGCTCGGTGTCGCGCAGCAAGGCGAAGCGCTGCGTGAGCACCGTGCTCGCACCACTCTTCGGCGTGATGGTGAGACGCACCGTGTAGCTCCCCGGCGCGGCGGTGTAGCTGGGCGTCGCACCGCGACCGAAGCCGCCACCGAAGCCACCGCCACCGAAGCCACCGCCACCACCGGCAGCAGGTGCACGACCCGCCGCCACGTTGGTATCCACCGCGGCCGTGAGCGGCGCGCCCACGCGCATGTCCCACACCGGGCGGAACAGGCCGGTGCGACGCGGCACGGGCAGTTCGCGCACGATGCGTCCACCGCCGTCGATGATTTCGAGCTTGGCCTTGTCGTCGGCCGTGATCGTGTTGATCAGATACGCCAGCCGCACGCCGTGCTCGGGATTCTGTCCGGTGTAACCGGTGGTGCCCATCCCCGAGTTGCGGCTGTTGTTGAGCGTCATCGCAATTTCATTGCGCGCCGGGAACAGATACGCCACGTCGGCCCGCTTGGCCTCGGCCAACTTCTCGAGCGGTCCGAGGTCGTCGAGGATGTAGACGCCGCGGCCGTGCGTGCCGAGCACGAGGTCGTTCCAGTCCGACTGGATCTGCATGTCCCACACCGGCACACCCGGAATGCCGGTCTTGAGCTGCGTCCAGTGCACGCCGTTGTCCACGGTGAAGAACGCGCCGAACTCGGTGCCCACGAACAGCAGGTTGGGCTGACGGAAATGCTCGCGGATCACCTGCACGGAGCCACCGTCGGGGAGGTCACCGGCAATCGACGTCCACGTGCGACCGTAGTCGGTGCTGCGCATGACGTACGGCTTGAAGTCGTTGCTGCGATGGCCATCGAAGGTGGCGTACAGCGTGCCTTCGCTATGCGTCGAGAACTGCACGCGGCTCACGAACGTCGTGTCGGGGACGCCGGGGAAGCTGGCCGTCTTCGTCCACGACTTGCCGGCGTTCTGCGTGACCTGAATGAGCCCGTCGTCGGTGCCGACGGCCAGCAGACCGGCGCGCCGCGGTGACTCGGATACGGTGGAGATGTTGCTGAACTCCGCGGTGCCTTCGTGCAGCCCCAACACGTCGCGCGACGGGACCGCCCCGCGCATAGGCAGGCTGTCGCGATCGACATTGCGCGTGAGGTCGGGGCTGATCGTGGTCCACGAGTCCCCGCGATCGGCGCTCTTGAACAGATAGTTCGCGGCGATGTACAGCGTGCGACCGGTGTGCTGGGACGGCACGATCGGCGCACTCCAGTTCCAGCGATGCCGCTCACCGTTCTTCGGATACGGCTTGATGCTCTTGGTCTGGCCGGTGCGCGCGTCGTAGCGCACCACCCCACCGTTCTGCGACTCCGCGTAGGCGATGTTGTGGTCAAGGGGATCCGGCACGTTGTAGAAGCCGTCACCACCCGCCATGCGATACCAATCGGCGTTGGACGGACCGAACGCGTTGCGCGTGCGGCTCGGGCCGCCCCACGTCTGATTGTCCTGCAATCCGCCGTACACGTTGTAGAACGGCTTGGCGTTGTCCACCGCGATGGCGTAGAACTGCGCGCCGACGATGTTCTCCACGTTGTACCAGGTGCGGCCGCGATCATATGAAATGTCCACGCCGCCGTCGTTGCCGAGCACGATGTGTTCGCGATCTTCCGGGTTGACCCAGAGCGCATGCGCGTCGCCATGCACGCCGCCCCCGCCGGCAAAGTTGGTCCACGACTTGCCGCCGTCGTACGACTCCTGCGAGTTCGCATTCAGGCGATACACATGTTCGGCGTCGGTGGGATCGCAGCGCACCTGGCTGTAGTACCACGCGGTGCCGTTGCTGCCGTTCACCAGTTTCCACGTCGCGCCAGCATCATCGCTGCGATAGAAGCCGTTGGCGGCCGCCTTGGCGTGCACCGAGGCATACACCGTGCTCGGACGCGAGCGGCACACCGTGAGGCCGATACGGCCGATCTCACCGGTGGGGAGACCGCTGGTGAGCTTGGTCCAGCTCTTCGCGCCGTCGGTGGTCTTCCAGATGGCACTCTCGGTGCCGCCGGGGAGGAAGCCGTACTCGCGACGTTCACGCTGCAGCGAGGCCGCGTAGAGCACGTCGGGGTTGGCCGGATCCATCACGAGTTCGGTGAAGCCCGTCTGCGCCGAGATCGACTTCGTGTTCGTCCAGGTCTTGCCGCCGTCGATCGTCTTGTAGAGACCGCGGTCGCCACCCGGCGCCCAGAGCGGTCCCATGGCGGCCACGTACACGATGTCGGGATCGCGCGGGTCGATCACGATGCGGCCGATGTGCTGCGTTTTCGGCAGCATCGGCTTCGACCACGTCTTGCCGCCGTCGGTCGACTTGAACACACCGACGCCCCACGACGAGCTGCGCATGTTGTTCGCTTCGCCGCTGCCGACCCATACCACGTCACCGTTCGACGGGGCGGCGGCCACGGCACCGATGGAGCCGACGCCGATGGAATCGGATACCGGCGCCCAGGCGAGACCGCCGTTGGTGGTCTTCCAGACGCCGCCCGTGGCCACGGCAACGTACATCGAGGTGCCGAGCCGGCCGCCGCGCAGCGTGCGCGGTCCTTCCACGACCGAGATGTCAGCGATGCGACCACTCATCGAGGCCGGACCAATGGCACGGAACGCCAGTGGACGCACCAGCAGCGAGTCGGCGAGCGACGGGGACGCGGATGGCGCCTGAGCAGACACCAGAGCGGGGAGTACCGACGCGACGCCCACCGCGAGGGTGGCCACGGCGCGCGCAGTGGATCGTGTGAGCAGGTGAGGCATGGCGGAGTGAGACGGGGAAAGCGGACGACCGGACCGACCGGCCATCGTTCGTGGAAAGTACGCCGAGGAACGACCGCTCGTTGCCGGGTCCGACCTCGACGCGTGAGCGGCCCAGGGGCGTCAGTGCCCGTGATCGGCCATCGCCTCGCCGCGGGCCAGCGCCATGTGGTGCGCCGGGTGATGATCGCCGGAGACCATGAGGCCGATGAACCCGAGTCCGCGCAGCGTGGCCACGGCGGCAGCATCGCCAGGATCGGCCGCCGTGACGATCAGGCGCACGCCGTCGGGGAGTTCGGTGCGCACCACGCGCGGGCCGCCGCTCTTCATCACCATCGTGACGTGTGCCCCGGTCATGCGCTTGATGGCGGCGATGGTTTCGCCCGTCCCGCGCACGAGAAACTGCGCGCCGCCGGTCACCGGTGTGGCCACCACGCGGCTGCGCAGCGTGACCAGGTCCATGTCGACGAGGTGCAACCGCAGTCGCTCGATATTGACCTTCGACCAATCGGTGGTGGCGTCGGCCTGCAACAGGGCGACGATCTCAGCGATGGCGGCGAAGGCGGCCTGCCCTCCCTGCGTGGGCCGTTGGACGGCGGGCGCCGGGTGCGTCATCCCGGGCGTGTGCACATGCTCCTGCGCCGTGAGCGGATGCGCGAGGACCAGACTGGACGACAGGAGCGCGGCGGCAAGGACGGGGATCCGCATGGGGCACCTCGAAGGGTTGGGACCCGATGGCGGAATCGATCGCCACCGCGTCCACTGGACGATAGTGGCCTGCCCCAAGCAGTCGCCACTGCTCCGGCCGGTACCTGGCCGGCCGGAACACGGTGTCTCCACCCTTGCTATTGTCGATATACGTATTTATGTATATCTACATATGCAAACCTCATCACCGTTTCCGATCGCGCTGGTGGCGGCCGTCTTCCTGGCCGCTTTCTCGGCCCTGCCGATGCGGGCCCAGTCGGCCCCGCTTTCCCTCGGCGACGCCATCCGCGAGGCCGACCAGCGTGCGTTCGGCAACCGGATCGCCACGGCCACGACCGCCGGCGACCGCGCCAGCGCCCGGTTGCCGCTAAAAGGCATCCTACCCTCGGCCCGCATCGAAGCCGGCGTCGTACGCACCACCGACCCCATCGGCGCCTTCGGGACCACGTTGCGTCAGCGACTGGTCACCCCGGCGGCGTTCGCCCCCGCCACGCTTAACTACCCCAGCGCCGTGACCAACGCGCAGGGTGGACTGGTGCTCGACGTCCCGCTCATGAATGGCGACGCCTGGCTCGGTCTCCGCGCCGCGCGAGCCGCCGCTGAAGCCAGCACGGCCGCCGGCGAGTGGGCCTCGGTCTCGACCCGGACCGACGTGGTGCGAGCGTACTACGGGGCCATTCTCGCGGAAGCCAAGGCCGGCGTGCTGGCGCAGGCGCAGCAGGCCGCCGACGCCGGGGTGCGGCAGGTGCGCTCGATGGTCACGCAGGGGCTGGTCACCAAGGCCGACGCCCTGCAGGCCAGCGTACGGGCATCGGACGTGGCGGCGCAGCTCCTGAACGCGCGCAGTGACGCCCTCACCGCGCGTCAGCAGCTCGGGCTGCTGATGGGCCGCACCACGGCCGAGCTGCCCACGCTTCCCGACGCGCTCCCCGACGATGCCGCCGTGATGGCGCTGGCGACGCACGACACGGCCGCCGTCGCTGCCGCTAACTCGGCGACCAGTGCGACGTCCAGCACCGGCGAGATTCGTGACGATGTCCGCGCGGCGCAGGCCGGCGTGTTGGCCGCGACCACGGATCGTCGCCGCGCCGCGAGCACGATGCTCCCGCGGGTGAACGGCTTCGCGCGCTACGACTGGAACGACCCGCGCACGCTCTACGCGGGACAGAAGAACTGGACGGTCGGCGTGATGGCCTCGTGGTCGCTGTTCGGCGGCAACGCCGAGTTGGCGGATGTGGCGGTCACCAGTGCCCGCGCCGACGCTGCCCGCGCCGGACTCGATGCCGCCCGGGCCCAGAGCCGCCTCGAGCGCGACGACGCCGCCCGTCGTCTCACGCTCTCGCTGCAGCGCCTCACACTGGCCCGCGATGCGGCCGACCAGAGTCGCGAAGCACACCGCCTGGTGCAGAAGCGCTACGACGGCGGGCTGGCCACGATCGCCGAGCTGCTGGCCGCCGAATCATCGGCCACCGGCACCGCCCTCGCGCATGCCGCGGCGCGCTATGCCGTCATCGATGCGATCGCCACGTGGCGACGGGCATCCGGTGGCGACCCCGCCGCCCTGACCGCACTCGACCATTCCACCACGACGGCGCGCTGATGCGTCCGAACCGATATCAGGGAGCATTCAACATGACGTCGACCATTGCTCGCTTCACCTCCACGCGCGTCACCGCCGCTGCAATCACGACCTTCGCCGGCCTCACGATGGCGGCCTGCTCCGGCCCCAAGGATGCGCACACGACGGCGACACCCGCTGCGACCCAGGTCGCGGGCACCGCGCTGGTCATCCGCGACACCGTGGTCGATGCCGCGATCAGCGCGTCGGGGGTGGCCGAGCCGATCCAGCAGGCGACGCTGAGCACCAAGCTGATGGGCACCGTGACCGCGGTGCTGGTGCACGAAGGGGATGTGGTGCGGTCTGGGCAGACCCTGCTCCGCATCGATGCCCGCGATCTGACCGCCAAATCGGCGCAGGTAAGCGCGTCAATTGCCGATGCCCAGGCCATGCAACGTGAAGCCAGCACCAACGCCGCGCGCTTTCGCGCGCTGTACGCCGACAGCGCGGCCACCCGCGCCCAGCTCGACGCGGTGGAAACGGGATTGGCGCGCGCCGAGGCCGGCTTGCGGGCCGCGCAGGCCGCCTCGGGGGAACTCGATGCGATGCGCAGCTATGCCACGATCACGGCACCCTTTGGCGGCGTGGTCACCTTCCGCGCGGTCGATCCCGGCGCCTTCGCCGCGCCCGGCGCGCCACTCATCACGGTGCAGGATGGCTCGGCATTGCGCATCAGCGTGAGCGCCGCCGGTGATGCGGTGCGTGCCCTCAAGCGCGGGCAGACGCTGGCCGCCACGATCGATGGCGTGCCGGTGTCGGCGATCGTCGAAGGCGTGGTCCCGGCTGGCGCCGGCAACCTGTTTACCGTGAACGCGACGGTGGCCAATCGTGCCGGGCAGTATCGCAGCGGCAGTGCCGCCATGGTCTCCATTCCGGTGGCGCGTGAGCACGCCCTCTTGGTGCCGAACGCCGCCATCGTGCGTGAGGGCGACCTCACCGGCGTTATCGTGCGCTCGGCCACCGGCGACGAACGCCGCTGGGTGCGCTTGGGAGTCTCGACCGCCACGCATACGGCGGTCAGCAGCGGATTGCAGGTGGGTGAGACGATCGTGGTGCCGTCATCGGTGCCGTCTCCGACGCCGACGCCGACGCCGGCGGCCAAGTGAGCACGCCACGCGCACTCGGCATTTCCGGCCGGATCGCGAAAGCGTTCCTGAATTCGAAGCTCACGCCACTGGTCACCGTGGCGTCGCTGGCCGTGGGCGTGCTGGGCATTCTGGCCACGCCGCGCGAGGAAGAACCGCAGATCTCCGTCCCCATGATCGACGTGATCGCGGCCATGCCGGGCGCGTCGCCGCAGGAAGCGGAGAATCTGTTGGCGCGCCCGATCGAGCAGCGCATGATGGAGCTGCCGGGCGTCGATCACGTGTACACGATGTCGGGCGACGGCTACGCCATGGTGACGGTGCGCTTCAAGGTCGGAGAAGACCAGGAACGCAGCGTGACCAAGGTGCAGGCCAAGTTGGCGGGCGCTATGGACAAGGCGCCGGCCGGTGCGATGCCGCCGGTGATCAAGGCGCATTCCATCGACGACGTGCCGGTGCTGGCGCTCACGCTGCACGGCGCCGGCGTCGATGCCAACACGCTGCGCGAGATCGCGGCGCATCTCGAAGACGAAATCCGCACAGTCCCCGAGGTGGCCGAAACGTTCGTAACGGGCGGCGCGCCGAAGCAGATCCGCGTGGCCGTCGATCCCACGCGGCTCGCGGCGAGCGGTGTGACGCCGGGCGAAGTCATGATGGCCTTGCGCGGCGCCAACGCGCGCCTCGCGGCCGGTGAGATCGCAGTGCGCGACAGCGTGCTGCGCATCGACGTCGGCGCGCCGCTGGCGACGTCGCTCGATGTCGGCAGCGTGGTCGTGTCGTCGCGTGGCGGGCGCGCGATCTATCTGCGCAACGTCGCCGACGTGCGCGAGGATTTCGGCGAGCACACCAGCTACGTGTCGCATCGGGAAGGACGTGGCGCGTCGGAAGCGGCGGTGACCATTGCCGTGGCCAAGCGGAAGGGGGCCAACGCCACGGAGGTCACGCATGCCGTGATGCAGCGCGTGGACCAGGCGAAGGGCCGCCTCATTCCCGCCAGCGTGCAGCTGTCGGTCACGCGCGATTACGGCGAGACGGCCGGCGAGAAGGCGCAGGAGCTCATCCTGCACCTCATCATCGCTACGCTCAGCGTGACCGCCCTGATCTGGTTGTTCCTGGGCTGGCGCGAAGCGCTGGTGGTGCTGGTGGCCGTGCCGGTCACGCTCGCTCTCACGCTGTTCGTGTACTACGCGCTCGGCTACACGCTCAACCGCATCACGCTGTTCGCGCTGATCTTCTCGATCGGCATTCTGGTGGACGACGCCATCGTGGTGGTGGAGAACATCTATCGCCACCTCGAGATGGGCGATCGCAGTGCGGAGGACGCCTCGATCGACGCCGTGGATGAAGTCGGCAACCCGACGATCCTGGCCACGTTCACCGTCATCGCGGCCATCCTGCCGATGGCATTCGTGAGCGGCATGATGGGCCCCTACATGCGGCCGATTCCGATCGGCGCGTCGGTCGCCATGGTGGCCTCGCTCGCCGTGGCCTTCATCGTCACGCCGTATCTCGCCTATCGACTGCTCAAGGGGCATGTGAAGCCGGTGATCGTACCGGCGGGTCACGCGAGCCTGGAGCATCCGCCGGAAGAAGGCGGTCAGGTGGACCGGATCTATCGCATGATCATGGTGCCGCTGATGGAGCAGCAGGGGCGCCGACGCGCCTTCTACGCGGGCATCATCGCGTTGCTGCTGGTGAGCGTGAGTCTGGTTGGCTTCAAGGCGGTGCAGGTCAAGATGCTGCCCTTCGACAACAAGAGCGAATTCCAGGTCGTGCTCGATCTGCCCGAAGGCACGACGCTCGAGACCTCGAACGAAGCGGCGTCGCGCATCGCGGCGTATCTCAGCACGGTGCCCGAGGTCGTGAGCACGCAGGTGTACGCCGGCACGTCGGCGCCGTTCAACTTCAACGGGCTGGTGCGCCACTACTTCATGCGCAGCGGCGCCAACGTGGCCGATGTGCAGGTGAACCTGCTGCCGAAGGGCGAGCGCGACCGGCAGAGTCACGCCATCGCCGTGGCCGTACGCCCTGGCGTCGACAGCATCGCGCAGCTGTATCAGGCATCGGCGAAGGTGGCCGAGATTCCGCCGGGCCCGCCGGTGCTCTCCACGCTGGTGGCCGAGGTGTATGCCGGCGACGACTCCACGCGACTGGCCGCGGCGAAGGCGGTGAAAGAGGTGTTCGAGAAGACGCCGGGTGTGGTGGACGTGGACTGGACGGTCGAGGCGCCGCAGGCCAAGCGCACCTTCCGCGTAGACCGCGTGCGGGCCGCCGAGTCGGGTGCGAGCGTCGAGCAGATCACGCAAACGTTGTATCTCGCACTGTCCGGCGCGTCGGCCGGCGTGGCGAGTTCGCCGACGGCGCGCGAAGGGATCGCCATCGTGCCGCGGTTGCCGCTTGAGCAGCGCAGCAGCGTGGAAGCGCTGCTGTCGCTGCCCATCGCGACGATGCAGGGGCCGCAGCCGCTGGCCCGGTTCGTCACGGTGATCAACGGCACGCGGGATGGATCGCGCATCCGGAAGGATTTGCGTCCGACGATCTACGTGACCGGCGACGTGGCGCGTGAGATCGAGAGTCCGGTGTACGCGATTCTCGACATGAACCGTCAACTCGATGCGATCCGCGTGAATGGCGCGGCGATTGCACGCTACAACGCGGTGGCGCCGGCCACGGTGAGCGAGACGGCGATCAAGTGGGACGGCGAGTGGCAGGTCACGATCGAAGTGTTCCGCGATCTCGGTCTCGCCTTCGCGATCGTGCTGCTGCTGATCTACGTGCTGGTGGTCGGCTGGTTCCAGAGCTTCACGATTCCGCTGGTGATCATGGCGCCGATTCCCCTCACGCTCATCGGCATCCTGCCGGGGCACGCGATCAGCGGCGCGTTCTTCACCGCGACCAGCATGATCGGCATGATCGCGCTGGCCGGCATCATCGTACGCAACTCGATCCTGCTGGTGGACTTCATCCAGCTCGAAGAAGCCCGCGGGCGGTCACTGACCGACGCGGTGCTCGAAGCCGGCGCGGTGCGGTTCCGTCCGATCGCGCTCACGGCCGCCGCGGTGGTGGTGGGCGGTCTCGTGATGGTGCTCGACCCGATCTTCCAGGGACTGGCCGTCGCGCTCATGAGCGGAGCGATCGTGGCCACGCTGCTCACGATGGTGGTGGTTCCGCTGCTTTACTGGCAACTCAACCGGAGTAATACCCATGTGTAACGACACGGTCATTCGTCGCATCGCCGGCATCTTCGTCATGCTGTCCGTCTCTCTCGGCTCCTTCGTGCACCCCGGCTTCCTGTTCTTCACGGCCTTTGTGGGGTTCAACCTGTTCCAGTCGAGCATCACGAACTTCTGTCCGCTTGAACTCATGCTGGGGAAAGCGGGTATGTTCGGATGCACGCCGAAGCGCAGTTAGTCCACTCACGGAATCCCATCGATGACCACCACCAACGCCCGAAAGGCGGTGCTCCCCTGCACCGCCTGCGGCAAACTCAATCGCGTGGACCTGTCCCGGGCCGACGCGCAGCCGAAGTGCGGGACCTGCCAGGTACCACTGGTGCTCGACGCGCCGGTGGTGCTCACCGATGTGAACTTCGACACCGTCGTCGGCAACAGCACCGTCCCGGTGATGGTCGACTTCTACGCCGACTGGTGTGGCCCCTGCAAAATGATGGCGCCGGTCTTCGCGCAGTTCGCGAAGCAGCAGCGCGGGCAGGCCATCGTGGCCAAGGTCGACACCGATCGCAATCCCGGAGTCGCGTCGCGCTTCGCGATCCGGAGCATTCCCACGATCGCGCTACTCAAGGACGGGAAAGAAGTGGCGCGTCAGGTCGGCGCCGTCCCGATGGGCCAGCTGGAGCAGATGGTGGTCAGCGCCCGCTGATCACCTTTTTCCGCTCGGCCAGTTCACTTTCCAATCGTCCGCACACCAATTCACACAGCTTGAGCACGTCGGCGTCGGCCAGTTCGTAGCGCACGTACACGCCATCGCGCTCGCGACTCACCAGCCCGTGATTGAACAGAATGGCCAGATGCCGCGACACGTTAGCCTGGCCCATGCCGGTGGCCTCAACCAGCTCATTCACCGTGCACGAGCCGGCGCGCAGCTCCTGCAAAAGGCTGAGCCGCGCCCGGTCGCTCAAGGCCTTGAAACGGTCGGCCACGAGGTCGAGCAACTCCGGACGCATCATCTTCTGGGCCATCGGTCCCCCGCGCAAGGAATTCACGTATACACACGTATGAATATACCACACACACCACGAGTACGGCAACGATGGCCGTCCTCGTGGTGTGTCGCGGAACGAGACGCGAAGCGCCTTACGCCAGCGTGGCGTCCAGGCTGATCTCGGCCTTCAGCAAGCGCGATACCGGGCAGCCCGCCTTGGCGTTCCCCGCCAGCGCTTGAAACTGCTCGTCGCTGATGCCGGGGATCGTGGCCGAGAGCTGCAATGCGATCTTCGTGATCGTCTGGGCGCCGTCCACCGGCTCCATGGTCAGCACCGCGGTCGTGTTGATCGCGTCGGCAGTGAAGCCGGCGTTGGCCAGCTGAAAGGACAGCGCCATCGAGAAGCAGCCGGCGTGCGCCGCCGCGATCAGTTCTTCAGGGTTCGTGCCGTTCCGTCCGTCCTCGTCCTGAAAACGGAGCTGGAACGAATACGGCTGCGCGTTCAGCGCGCCGCTTGGCGTCGTCAGCGTGCCGCTCCCTTCCCTGCCCGTCCCCTTCCACACTGCCTGTGCGGTGCGCTGCATCGACCAGCCCTCGCGTGCGAGATGCCATCGGACGGGCGCCGACCGGCGCCGTCCCCTGCTCACGCGGAATATGGGGCCTTGCCCTACAGCGTGCCGGGCCATCATTTGTGGGATCTCTCCCTCTGCCCCGGCTCTCGATGTCCGCACCACTCGCTCTCCCCCGCCGTGCCCTCGCGGCCCTGCTCACGGTCACGGCGGCCACGCTGTCGGCCCAGATAGCTCCCGAGTCCGCTGGACTTCCCGTGGTGCTGCGTGCCGCGCGGGTGGTCGACGGCACCGGGCGCACCCTGCGCAATCAGGACGTGACTGTGCAGGGCGGCCGGATCACCGCCATGCGCCCGTCGGCCGGAACCCTGCCGGCGGGAGGCATCGATCTGGGTACCCGCACGCTGCTCCCGGGGCTGATCGACACCCACGTTCATCTGGGCTGGTACATCACCGACAAGCAACGGTTGCACGAGGAGCGCGACGGCGACACCCCCGCGGTGAGCACCTTGCAGCGCGCGGGGAACGCCTGGGCAACGCTTCGCGCCGGCTTCACCACGGTGCAGAGCATCGGCGAGCCCGACAATGCGGAGCTCCGTGATGCCATCACAGCGGGTCGCATTCCGGGACCGCGTGTGATCACGTCGCTCGGGTCGCTGAATGAGCGCTCGGCGGGCGGGTCACCCGATTCGTTGCGAGCGGTGGTGCGGCGTTTCAAGGCGCGTGGAGCCGACGTGATCAAGATTTTCGCCTCGAAGTCCATTCGTGACGGCGGCGAGGCCACGATGACACCAGAGCAACTCGACGCGGCCTGCGGCGAGTCCAAAGCGCAGGGGCTGCGCTCGGTCGTGCATGCGCATTCGGCCGAGGCCGTGCAACGCGCCGCGCGGGCCGGCTGCACGCAGGTGGAGCACGGCGTGTTCGCCGACGACGCCACGCGTGCCCTGCTTGTGCAGCGCGGCACCTTCTTCGATCCGCAGTGCGGCCTCGTGTTTCACAACTACCTCGACAACAAGCCCTGGTTCGACGGCATCGGGAACTACAACGCGGTCGGCTTTGCGTCGATGGAACAGGCGATTCCGTTGGCCGAGAAGGGCATTGGCCTCGCCGCGAAGCTCCCCACGTTGAAGCTCGTGTTCGGTACCGACGCCGTGGCCGGTGCGCACGGACGCAACGCCGAAGAGCTGGTGTGCCGCGTGCGTCGCGGTGGTCAGCCGGCGATGGATGCCATCATCAGCGCCACCAGCCGTGCGGCGGAGTCGCTCGGCCTGGAGAAGGAAATCGGCCGCATCGCCGTGGGCTATGCCGCCGATGTCATCGCCACCGACGGCGACCCCGTCGCGCAGATCGAAGCCTCGCAACACGTATCATTCGTGATGAAGGGCGGCCGCGTGTATCGCAACGACGGTGCGCGCGTGGCCGGCGTACGCCAAACAGGAGCTCGCCAGTGACATCACGCCGCACCTTCCTGAAAACCGCCGGGGCACTCACCGCGGGTGTCGCCGCCGTCGGCACCGCGGCCACCGGCTGCGCCGTGAAGGACCCCACCGCCAGCAACGCCACCGGCCAGGACAACGGCGCCGAGCGCGTGCGTGGATTTGACCGTGTGCTGCTGGATGCCGTCGCGACGGCCGTGCTCCCCGCCTCGCTTGGCGCCTCCGCCATTCGTGCGGCCACGGACGGCTTTGTGGCGTGGGCCGACGGATACGAGCCCGTGGCCGAGGAGATGCACGGTTACGGTTACGCCGACATCCGCTATCTGCCGGCCGATCCGTCACCAGCATGGCGCGCGCAACTCACGGCGCTGGATCTGCTGGCGCACCGGCACGGCACCACGGGATTTGCCGCCCTGTCGGTGGAACGGCGTCAGGAACTGCTCGGCGCCGTGTTGCGTGACCAGCGCAGCGACCGCCTGCCGGCGCCGCTCGATGCCAACCATGTGGCGATCGCGCTGCTGGCGCATTGGTCGTCAGGACCCGATGCGTGGGACGCCGCACTCGGCGTCCGGGTCGCCCCCGGCGTCTGCCGCACGCTCGGCGACGCCACGCGCAAGCCGCTGCCGGTCACCACGGAGCCCAAGGCATGATTACGCACAGTGCAGATATCGTGATCGTCGGCAGTGGCATCACGGCGGCGCTCATGGCGGCGTCGCTGGCCGAGAAGACGACCAAGTCGATCCTGGTGGTCGAGGCGGGCAAGCCCACGACACCGTTTGCCGAGCGCGTCTTGGCCCGCGAGCGCTGGCGCGCGTACGGCGAAAGTCCGTGGAAGCAGGACCACCTCGATGACCAGAACGCCACCGGTACCACGTGGGGCTTCTCGCCGAGCATGAACGTGGGCGGGCTGGCGATGCACTGGGGTGGCGTGTCACCGCGCTATTCGCCCGAAGACTTCCGCTTGCGCTCGATGTACGGCGTGGGCACCGACTGGCCGTTCAGCTACGACGATCTCGATCCGTTTTATCAGGAAGCCGAAGAGCGGATGGGCGTGGCTGGCGAGCAAGGTCCGGT
>CANHNQ010000001.1 GCA_947462095.1 Gemmatimonadota bacterium | reverse complement strand
TGCGCCCCGGTAACCAGCCCCGTCGCCGATACCGATGCGATCGCGCTGTTCGCGGAACTCCAGGTGAAGGCCGCGCCGGACACCGGCTTGCCTCGCTTGTCGGTGAGGGTCGCCGACAGCAACACCGACGTGCCGGCGCTCACTGCGGTCAGACCACTGGCGGACCGGATGGCCACCACCGGCGGGATATCAGGAGACGCCGGGTCGCCGCAGGCGGCAGCGAAGGCGAGAGTCGCGAGAAGGCCACGCGCAACGCGTCGGCCGTGAGAGAGCTGCATGGACGCTGGTCAAGGATCGCGGGCAGACCGAAGGGCGGAGCGTACCGTCCGCACCACCAGCACATAATGTTACAGGTGGCCGCTCCGACCCGCGATACCTCCGCGCCACACGGCGCGCGCCGACACGCGACGCGACACGCGACGGAGACCCGACACGCTCAGACACGGCGCCAGAAATCCGAATACCGGACGGCAGAC
The DNA here is from genome assembly GCA_947462095.1 of Gemmatimonadota bacterium. Lineage (GTDB taxonomy): Bacteria > Gemmatimonadota > Gemmatimonadetes > Gemmatimonadales > Gemmatimonadaceae > Gemmatimonas. The sequence goes on along the minus strand of CANHNQ010000001.1, from coordinate 102,449 downwards.
AGCGAGGCCGTGATTAACACCACCGCGGAGCCTGCGATGGCATGCGGTGCCGACACCACGCTCGCCAGGGCGCCTAACGCGAACGAGCCAACGGCCTGCGACAGCCCCACGAACACAAGGCTGTAGAACGCCATCAGGCGTCCGCGGTACTTCTCCTCTACCAGCAGCTGCAGCACGCCGTTGGAGAGCGCGTTGAAGGTGATCATGGCCGCACCGGTGGCGAAGAGCAGCACGTACGCCATGACGAGCGTGGTCGTGTAGGCGAAGCCCAGCAGCAGCGTGGGGAATGCCACCCCCGCCGTCATCAGGATGCGCCCCTTGTTGGCCGCGTGTGACAGCGGCCCGGCCACGAGCAGCGCGCCCAGCAGGCCACCCACGCCCACCGTGGCGAGAAGCGACCCGTAGCCGCCGGCTCCGAGACCGAGCCGGTCGCGGGCGATCACCGGCATGAGCGTGAGAAACGGGCCGCCCAGCAGCGCCCCCACGGTGACCAGCGCCAAGAGGTCGCGCACCGGCCCCGGCCGCGCCAGATGCCGCAACCCCTCGGCCGCCCCCGCCGAACTGCGGGCGACGAGATCGTGGACGCCGGTCACCGTCAGGCGTACCGTTTTTTCGACTGGAGGCTCGGCCAACCGGATCCGCATCAGCCCCCACAGCACCGCGACAAAGCTCAGCGCATTGAGACCGAAGCACCAGGCAATGCCGAAGCGGGCAATCACGAGCCCACCGATGGCTGGGCCGACCACGCGGGCCAGGTTGAACCCGCTGGAGTTGAGCGCGATGGCCGGCTGCAGGTCTTCGCGCCCCACCAGCTGAATGATCATGCTCTGACGGGCGGGGATCTCGACGGCGCTGCACAGCCCTTGCACGAAGGCGAGCGCGAGCAGGATCGGGACCGACACATGGCCGGTGATCGTGACCAGCCACAGCATCGCGGCCTGCGCCAACAGAATGCTCTGCGTCACTCGCACAAGGCGCAGCCTGTCGCCATGATCCACAAAGGCGCCGGCGTGCATCGAAAAGAGTACGATCGGGACGGCCCCCACCGACGCCACCAGCCCGACCACGAAGGCGCTATCGGAGAGCTGCAGGGACAGCCAGCCCACGGCCATCGTCTGCATCCACGAGCCGACCTGCGACAACGTCTGTCCCACCCAGAAGATCCGGAAGTTCCGGTGGCGGGTGAGGACCCGGAAGGGGTTTGAGGAACGAGCGGGCGTTGGCATGCGTAGAGCAAGTCTAGTGACGTCTCAAGCTCGGAGAGCGGTCGATGCGGTTCCACACGTACACCAAGTTCAATCCACAGCTGGCTGACGCCGTGGATCTCCAGTCCCTGCTCGACCAGCTCGCCGATTTCCTGCTCCAATCCGGTTTTGCCGGTGGCGAGCAGGGCCATTGGGGTGCCGACCAGGGGGAAGGTGACCGCTCGATGGACTCGCTCAAGGACGCCATCCTTCGGGCGCTGATCGAGAGCGGGCAGATCACGCCCGAGATGCTCTCCGCGCTCCGTGGCGAGGGCGACGAGGTGTCGGAGGAAAAGCTGGCCGAGCTGCTGGACGGGCTGGTGCAGCGGCTCATTCAGGACGGGTTCCTGACCACTGACCAGGCGGGCTCCATGCCCGCGGGCCACCAGCCGGTGACCGGCAAAGGCTCAATCGCTCAGGCGGCCGCCAAGGACGTGCAGTTCAACCTGACCGACAAAGGCACCGACTTTCTGGGCTTCAAGACGCTGCGGCACCTGATGGGCTCCTTCGGCAAATCCAGCATCGGTAGCCATGACACACCGCAGCTCTCCACTGGCATCGAGTCGGACGCGTGGAGCAAGCCGTACGAGTTCGGCGACACGCTCAACCTGGATGTGCCGGCCACGCTCGCCAATGCGCTCGCACGCAACGGCCACCTCGACGTGCCGATCGATCTCGACTACGGCGACCTCATGGTGCGGCAATCAGAGTATCGCTCCAGCTGTGCCACCGTGCTGATGCTCGATTGTTCGCACTCCATGATCTTGTACGGCGAGGATCGCTTCACGCCGGCCAAGAAGGTGGCGCTGGCGCTCACGCACCTCATCAAGACGCAGTTCCCCGGCGATACGATTCGCGTGATTCTCTTTCACGATTCCGCCGAGGAGATCCCGATCGCCACGCTGGCCAAGTGTCAGGTGGGGCCGTACCACACCAACACGGCCGAAGGGCTGAAGCTGGCGCGGCGAATCCTGATGTCGCAGAAGAAGGACATGCGGCAGATCATCATGATCACCGACGGCAAGCCGAGCGCGCTCACGATGCCCGACGGTCAGATCTACAAGAACTCGATGGGGCTGGACGGCTACGTGATCGCCGAGACGCTGCGCGAAGTGGCCGCCTGCCGGAAGAGCGGCATCATGATCAATACGTTCATGCTGGCGCGCGACCGGGCGCTGGTGGAGTTCGTGAAGCGGATGAGTGAGATCAGCCGCGGCAAGGCGTACTTCACGAACACCATGAGTTTAGGGCAGTTCGTGTTGATGGATTTTTTGCGGAAGAAGACGAAGCGGGTGAGTTAGCGCTCCGGCAGGTACTGCTCCACCCACTCGGCGGTGGCATTCCACTGACGGGTAGCGTCGAATTTGCGCATCAGCTCGGCGCGAAAGGCCGACTGGAGTCGCTCAAGATCCCCGGGACTGTTCGCGAGGAGGCGCTCGCACGCTTGAACCCACGAGTCGACTCCGCCGTCAGGCGCGACCTGGTACTCGTGCAGCGCACCGTCCATGACCTCCATCATCCCACCGTTGTTCGACGCGATCACAAGACACGAGCAGCCGGCGGCCTCGATCAAGGTCAAACCGAGCCCCTCGTCGGCGGAGGGCATCAGGAAGAGATCGATGGTGCTCAAAGCGTTGGGCGCGCTTTCCTGCCAACCGACGAAGCGAACACGCTCGCCGATGCCCAGGCGCTCGGCGACCCGCGTCAACTCATCGTGCGCAGGGCCGACACCGGCGATGATGCACCAGAGCGGCGTCGCCGACCGGCGCGAGCGAAGCGCGGCGAACGTCTCCAGAACGATCTCGACCCGCTTGTGCGCGACCAGCCGGCCCAGGTACCCCACGACATAGGCATCGTGAGGCACCCCCCATGATTCGCGAAGCGCCCATCGGGCCGCTGCCGAATGCTCGAACGTCGTGAAGTCGACACCCGGATAGATGAGGTCGACCCGAGAGGGAGAAAAAGCTTGAAGCGTCAGGAGTGGCTCACGGACAATGCGACTGATCGCCAATGTCCGTCGGACGGCAAGCCGGTGCAACACGCGTCGAGCATTCGCCTTGAGCGTTCCGAGCACGCCAACGCGAGGAGTCGGCCAGTAGCTGGTACTGGGGTGCTGCTCCCAGCCGAGATACACGGCGCGGTGACGCAGCATGGCGAGATCGAGCGAGCGATTTTGGTTTCCGAACCAGCCTTTCGTACGGATAACGACCTCAGGCGAGTACCGTTCGAACGCCTGCTGCCACGCCTCTCCCGGTACATCTTCGAAGGATGCCGCCGGGAGCAAGGCGAACGCCGCGCCAGTGTCCCGTCCGTGCTCTGCGAGCAACCGTCGGCCCACCTCGAGCACGACAACGCCAGTCCCTCGCCGTACCAACGCGCGAGCCAATTCCAGAGCATTCCTCTCGGTGCCGCCGAACTGTCCATGCCCAGTGGCGAGGACCAACATGACGACGCGACGCCTTCGCTCCAACGCGTCGGGATGATCGCGCACTGCCCCGCCTCTCTCAGTAGAAAGTGACCGACCGCACGTGACAGCATCGGTTCCCGCATAGGCGCCATCATCGTAGGGCTGGCGAAGGCGCTCGCCTCCATGCAATGAAAGTATATTCGAAATGCTCGACCTGAGAAGTCCCACATGAGCGGTGCCTCCCGTTCCCAACAAACACCGTACGACCTCCACGCGATGTGGCCCTGTGAGGTCGATGACCTCATCCGCGGCGGGTGGCATTGGGACGGAGGCAACGTTGTTCCAGCGCGCGTCTTCGCGAAAACGACCGTGCCGGTGGGCATCGGAATAGCAACTGATTGGTCGTTTGACGCAGAGTTCCTTGCGATGAACCGAACCATGCGCTTAGTCGCCGTACATGAATCCGTGGGCGCCATCGAGTTCCTCACACGAGTCGTGAAAGGTCTTGGCAACGTTGGCGTGCGGCTGCTCCGTGACAACCGCTTGGCCCTCGCCGCATGGCAGGACTGTTACGCCACATCACACAAACTGGAGCGCTTCCGAGGTGTTCTTCGTGAAGATCGACGTAGAAGCCGCGGAATATCACGCACTCGACGACATGCTGGCTGACGCGCGGAATATCGCCGGCGTTGCGCTGGAGGTTCATGATCTCGGGAATCGCGGCGGCGAGTGCGCAGAACTCCTCAGACGGGTCAGCCACGCATATGTCATCACGCACCTGCACGGCAATCGCTGCGCCCCCCACATCGGATCGAGCGGACTACCGACTGTGTTGAAACTGACGTTCGTGAACAAGTCGCTGCTCACCGCCGACGAAGCGCCATCGCCTAGCGGCACCACCCTTCCCAGCCTGGCCGGTATATGTCGCTATGGATCGATGTCACCAGTTCCTGGAACTGGCAGGGCCCTGCAGTCGGGATCATTCGCTGCGAAGTTGAAGTTGCCCGCCGACTATGTGCTCGCCCGGGGAGCTTTCGCTTCTGCCGCTTTACTCACCGCGCCGGGCCGATTGTCGAAGTCTCACCGCGCGAACTCACTGAGCGCTTCGAGCAGCGAGGGAGCGAGTGGCGCGATGCGCGGGGCACCTCGTCTCGCCGCTTTTCGGCGCGAGTCTGGCGAAACCTCCGTCGTATCTTTGGCCTCGGTACCCAACAGGCGTTCGCCCATCCGTTCCATCCCGGCGATACGTATCTGTCGCTTGGGATGGACGCCTGGGACAAAGATTTGCGGCGGCTTCACGACGTCAAACGCGCAGTCGGGCTTCGGGTGATGATGACCTGCCATGACCTCATTCCAATCCGCTCTCCTCAGTGGGTCAATGAGGCAGAGCGCACGGTCATCCCGGAACACACGCGGCGTACGGTTCAACTTGCCGACATCATCCTTTGCAATTCTGATGATACGATGATGGATGTCGCACGCTACGCTGCCGAAGAGCAACTGACCTGCCCCTCGCTGGTGCGGATCCGGTTGGGCGCTGATCGGCTCGGCGCACCGGAGACGGCGGGCACGGCACCGGACGGTGTCACAGGTCCATTCATCTTGTACGTCTCCTCGCTGGCTCGTCGAAAGAACCATGAGACCTTGTACCGGGCGTATCATCGGATGCTTCGCCGGCCCACCGCGTCCCTTCCGCAAATGATCTGGGCAGGGAAGGCGGGCCCCGACGCGTCGGTCTTGCTGCAGGATATCCAGCTCGACCCCGTGATCGGTGATCGGATCCTTCATCTCGGAGACGCCAGCGACGATCAGCTGCACTGGCTGTACCGGAATTGCGCGTTTACGGTGTTTGCGTCACTTGCTGAGGGCTGGGGCCTCCCCGTTGGGGAAAGCACCGCGTACGGCAAACTCTGCCTCGCGTCCGACCTGCCAGCCGTTCGCGAGGTGGCGGCGGATTTGCACACGTATGTCGATCCATGGAGTGTCGAGCAGTGGGAGCACGCCCTGACGTCATTCGTCGACAGTCCCATATACCTGGCTGCCCGAACCCAGACCGTCGTGGATGCGAATTGGTCGAGAAGCTGGGAACAGACCGTGGACGACGTGCTGCGAGCCTGTGGATACGTCGTGTTGATGGATTTTGCGGAGGAAGACGAAGCGGGGGCGGATCAGTAACCCTTCACGAGTACGCCGAGGCCGTAGCGAAGCGGCGAGGGCCGCGCGACCGACAGCGCGTCGGCCACGGCAGCACCCACGTTGTTGAGGCGGCGAATCTCCTGAACGTCTCTCCAGAACGCGCGCTCCTGGGCCAACACACCGGTACCGTACCAATGGCCAAGCACGGGAAGCGTCTCGAGCAACGTGCGTTCACGCGCGTCGGGGAGAACGTCAGGGCATCGTGACACACGCTGGAGCAGAGCGTCCAGCGCCGCATGACGTAGCAGCTTACTCGCCGCCGCACGCGCGCGATTCGTCAACGCAATCGCGGTGCGCCGCGCCTCCGAGGCGCCAGGCTCCTCAAACGCTTCGTCGGGAAGCGGCGCAATGATCTCGAAGTACAACCACTGATCAAACTTCAACCACTTACGCCTGCGAAAATCAGCCGAGAAACGCTCCGTGAGCGGACCTCGCTGGAAATTGTGCTGGGCGTACAAGAAGGTTGGTCCGTTCGGCACAATCGCAAAGGGGTGCGTGAGCGCGGCACGAAGGGCTAAGTGATAGTCACACGAACGCGCGTAACGGACGTCAAGGCCGCCGAGGGACCGCAGCATGTCGGTACGGGCAAACATTGCGGCACCGCCCACATAGTTTGATTCAAACAGTGGAACGAGTGCGCCACGAGGTGCCAGATCCGGTATCTGGAAAACCGCACCCGTCCGACGCAAGGCGCCCGTCGGCTCAACGACGTCAGCAAATTCCCATGCGCTCACGCAGAATCCGAGCTCCGGCCGCTGATTCAGCACGTTCGCCTGCCGGGCAATGGCGCCCTTCAATACGACGTCATCATCATCAAAGACCCAGCAGTACTCGGTCGTGATGTGCTCCAGCCCGATGTTGGTGGCCGCCGACTTGCCGCCATTGGGGCACTCCAGTACCGAGACCCGTGAACCGAAGGATCGCGCGACGGCACTGGTGTCGTCGGTGCTCCCGTCATTCACCACCAGTACGCGATCCCCATCGTCAAGCTCCACCATGACGGATTCGAGGCAACGCCGCAACCCCGCGGCCCGCTGAAACGTTGGCACCAAGACCGTCGTTCTCCCCGCCTCAACATGCATGGTCATCGGATCTCGGATACGGCGTCAGCGCCGCGCATCGGGGTATAGGGCGGGCACGTCGGACACCCGGCTCAGCCACTTCACGTACGAAAATAGGACAGAACCAATCCTACATGGCAACGCTGGTGAAGATACTTTGGGGCAGTCGCCACGCGATGTTCAATGATGATCCATGTATCGGGGCGACCGCTCGCGCGGTATGCGGCTGAGTCCGTCAGCGCGTTCCACTTGTCAGCGTCGCCGGGACGCTCTTGATTCTTCGCCATGCCCGTGTCAGTCAAGTTGGTTCGAAGTGCATCCCCGCAGCGCGCTGAGGCGCTCGTCGACGGAGCGCCGGTCTGGATTGAAGCGGATGCCGATCTCGAACTGTCAATGGACGCCATCGTAGCCGCGTTTCTGATCCCGTCGCTACGCCACGGATCACCGTTGGCGCTCGACGGCCTGCTGTCGGAGCAACTCCGCAGCCATCTGCCGTTCATCGCCGAGGTTGTGCGTGACTGGTGGGGATGGTCCGGCGGACTGCCAATCGAGCCCCCCAATACGCCGGCGCCCGCCGGCGGACTCCTCGCGCCTCGGCTGCGCTGCAGCGCACTCCTGTTTTCCGGGGGGGTCGATTCGTTTTTTTCCCTGCTGCGCGGCCCACTCGCTCCCGACGCACTCGTCTTTGTGGACGGGTTCGACATCCCACTCGACGACGTGGCGCGGCGTGATCAGGCATTTCGTGAAGTACGGTGCGTCGCGGAGGCTGCCGGGCTGCCCACGATGCGGGTCGCCACCAACCTTCGTAGTCATCCGCTGTTCGCATCGGCGTCGTGGGAACAGACGCACGGCGGTGCACTCGCCGCAATCGGACACGCACTGCGTAATCAGATCAGCCATCTGATCATTTCATCGACGCCGAGCTTCCGCGAGATCGCTATGCGATGGGGCTCGCATATCAGGCTTGATACGCTGTGGTCCTCCGAGCACCTCGGCGTGCTGCATGTTGGCGCCACGCATCGACGCCCGGAAAAGCTGATGGCGATCGCCGATGAACCACTCGTGCGCGAGCATTTGCGTGTGTGCTGGGAGCACCGACGCCCGGGATTTAACTGCGGCATCTGCGAGAAGTGCCTGCGCACGCAGCTTTTGCTCCTCGAGCAGGATCAACTGCGTCATTTTCGTACGTTCGATCTGTCGACCGCAGCGCTCGTTGACGCGGTGCACGCACTGCCCCTCGTACCGAACGAAGTTACCTTGACGCTGTCATACCGGTCGCTCGATCGCACGCGACTGCCCCGCGCGGTGGCCGACGCCGTCGCGCACCTGATCGATCGTTCGGGGGCCGAGCACGAGCGGCGGCGGCATGCCAACCATCTCGGTCGCCGTTTGCGCAGACGGATCGCTCGGCTCTTTTCGGGATCGCGGTAGTGGCGCGCATCCCCAGATTTCCCCTGACGCGCCTCACGCTGCAGCACTGGTCGCTGCTGGCGCTCGTGAGCGGCGCCGCGCTTGGCCTGATCGGCCATCGCTTCGAGGTCGTGTGGCTGCTCCGAGCGTCGACCGCGCTGTCGCCGCTCGGCTCGGTGTGGGTGAATGCGCTGCAAATGGCGGTACTCCCGCTGCTGATCACGCAGTTGCTCTCGACGCTCGTGCGTGTGGACCCGGACGCGTCCATCGGACGGATCGGACGCGGTGCGATGCTGCTGTTTCTATCATTTCTCACCGTCGCGGGCGTGGTAGCTGCCATTGCCGCCACGCAGGTCATGGGCTGGCTCCCGCCGCCGGGCGAACTCCTCGCTGAATGGCGCGCGGCGCACGTGCCCCCCGGAGCGCAGGCGACCGTGGCCGCCGTCCCGGTAACGCTCGCCGATTGGATGCAGTCGCTCGTCCCTCGCAATCCGTTCCAAGCGGCGGCGCAAGGCAGCGTACTGCAGCTCCTCGTGTTCACCGTGCTGTTCGGCGTCGCGGCGGGGCGGCTGCCGCAGCCCGCACGAGAGTCCCTTGCTCGGCCAATTCAGGCCCTCGCCGAGGCCATGATGACCCTCGTGCATTGGATCCTGCTGGCCACTCCGCTTGGCGTGTTCGTGTTGATCCTGGGCGTCTTGCTCCAAACTGGCGCAGGGGCCCTGCAACTGATCGGCGTGTACATCGTGGGCACGGCGGTACTGATGATCCTGTTCACGCTCGTGCTGTATCCCGTCACGGCGCTCGCCGGTGGGGTGTCCATGCGCCGCTTCGCGCGCGGCGTCGCACCGGCGCAGCTCGTGGCCGCCGGCACGCAGTCGTCGCTGGCTTCGCTTCCCGCGCTCGTACAGGGGGCGAAGGAGCATCTCGACCTCCCCGCATCGAGTTCCGGCTTCTCGCTCACGCTCGCCGTATCGACGTTCAAGCTGAATCAGCCGATCTACCTGATCTTCCAGTTCATCCTGCTGGCGCATGTCTTCGCCGTGCCCCTCAGCGTCGAACAGATCGGGACGTACCTGCTGGCCACCATTGTGTTCAGCTTCAGCGTCGCGGGCATTCCCGGCGGGGGCGGGGCGCCCTCCACCCTGCCCTTGCTCATTGCCATGGGGGTGCCGGTGGAAGGGGCCGTGCTGCTCGATGCCGCGAATACGATTCCCGACATCTTCATGACCGTGCTCAACGTGACCGCTGACATGAGTGTGACGACCATTCTAGCGCACCGTATCCGGCCAGCCGCTCCGCGTTCGGAGGCCGCGTGATGCCGCCGGATCCATCGCCTTCGCCCGGTGAACGAATCACCGTCTCGCGGCGCCCGCACGCGCTGCCGGGTCGTGTCGAGGTGATGGTGGGCGACCAGGCCGTGTGGTTCGCATCACAGAGCGAACTCGAACTCCCGATGGATGCGGTCGTCACGGCGTTTCTTCTTCCGACCTGGAACCGCGGCGCCTTGCTGTCGCTCGACGACGCGCTGTCGGCGCTGCTGCGCACCAACCTGCCTGCGGTCGAGAGACTGCTCCATCAGTGGTGGGGCGCGAGTGGCCCGTACCCGCTGGAACCCGCTGACGCGCCGCCACCTCGTGGCGGGATCCTCGCATCACGTAAACGTGCGACGGGGCTGATGTTCTCCGGCGGCGTCGATTCCTTCTTCTCCCTGCTGCGCGGCACGATGGCACCCGACGCGTTGGTCTTCGTCGATGGGTTCGACATTCCCCTGGCCGACGTGGCGCGTCGAGACGCCGCGCACGACGCCGTGAGACGAGTGGCTACGTCGCTTGGCCTGTCGGTCCTTCGCGTGGCCACCAATCTGCGGGAGCACGCGCTCTTCAACACGGTGCCGTGGGATCGTACGCACGGCGGAGCGATGGCCGCCGTTGGTCATATACTGCGGCGCCATCTCAGCCATCTTGTCGTCTCGTCCTCCGACACGTATGCGGATGATGGCGGGGGCGGGTATGGATCGCATTTTCGGCTCGATCCATTGTGGTCATCGGAGCAACTCGCCGTGCTGCTCGAGGGGGCCACGCACCGACGCTCGCAGAAGCTCATTGCCATTGCCGGGGAGCCGTTGGTCCGTCAACATCTCCGTGTGTGCTGGGAGCATCGCACGGATGATCTGAATTGTGGGACCTGCGAGAAGTGCATCCGCACCCAGTTAACACTGTTGGCGCACGATCAGCTGCAGCATTTCCAGACGTTTCGCGGAAGCGTGGCGAGCGTCACGAGGGCGGTGCGCGCGCTCCCCTGTGTGCCCAACCGCTTCAACCTGCGCGTGGAGTACGACGCGCTCGACCTCACGCGCTTCCCTCGCGACTTGGCAACGGCGATTCGGGCATTGCGTCGGCGATCCCGGGCCGCACTGGCGCGTCGGGACCACGGGCGGATGAGTGCGCAACACGTGATGCGACGAATGCTGGCACTGTGGCCGGGATAACCTGTTAATAGGACGACGGCATCTTCGGGCCGCCGTGGTCGGGCGGGTGCGTTCCGTCTGGCGCCGGCTCAGTCGCCAGGACTCCGAGCCCCGGCGACCGGCCGACGGCGCAAGAGCGTGGACGGTGCGGTCCACGTGTCAATCAGGGCGCTGATCTTGCCGGTGCTGTTGTCGATGACGTCATGTGGGATCCCGAGCAACAGACACATGAGATGACCGTGCAGTCGATCGGTTTGCACACACTGCGCGGAGGAAAGCAACCGCTCGCCGACCGCGACCCGTCTGGCCGCCAGTGCGTCGAGGATCGCGATCTGCGCGCGCTGCGGGAGTGGCGAAGGAACGCGCCCCGTGCCCCGCGTGAGCCGGTACGCTAGGCGGCGCCAGAGGGGCGGAATGATGCTCGCCGGCCAGTCTGCGGTACGGTCGGCCGGCTGCCAGTCGGCATTGTTGTCGGACGCCGATTCCTTGTCGGCCCGTCGTAGCGCGAAGCGATCGAGATGTGCCTCGTGCGGCCGCGTGCGCACGCCGAGCCCGAACGCCAGATCGGGCACCAGGTGGATCGCCGCTGCGCCGAGCGTCGATGCCAACGAATGACTGGAGCGATCGCGCACCATCAGCACGCTGTTCCCGTGCATCGCCAGTGCGTGGCGGATCTCCTCATGAGACGCAACACTCGTGAAGTGGATGGACTGCGGCAACTGCACGATCCGATGCTGCGGAAATTCCCGAAGCACGCGCACGCGAAAGGCCTGGTGATTGGGATAGAGATCACCAAAGTTGCCCCCGCCGAGCAGGTAGATCGTGCCCGTGGGCAGGACCTTCGCGAGGGCCTTCGTGGAGTAGTTTGCCTGACCGGCCCCGTACGATGGGTCACATCCGGTGACATCGGCCAGCGCGCGACGCGCGCCGAGCCAGAGCACGCTGTCGCCGACGTTGGCGTACCATGGAAAATCCAGTAGTGCGTAGGGTTGCCCGTCGTGCAGCGCTCGCAGGGTTGAGAGCAGGGTGGACTGCAAGCGTCCGATCAAGGCCGCATCCGGATGCGTGTCGGTCGGGCCGCGGATGCCGCGTCGGATCTCCACGGCTAGGCCGTGTGGAGCAGCTGCGACACCAGCGAGATGGCGGCATCACCGCTTCGATTCCACGAGCCATGGCGCTGCACCCACTCCCGCCCGGCACTCACCAACCGCTGGGCGAGCGCCTCATCGCGCAGGAGCCGCAGGCAGGCCGACGCAAACTCCGCGGGCTCGTTCGCGAAGAGGGCGTGCACGTCCTCGATGATCGCGTGTCCACGCGCGGCATCGTTGGTCGTGACGACCGGCCGACCCATCGCCAAGGCCTCGAGCACCTTGATCTTGGTCCCGTCACCGAGGCGAACCGGCGTGATGGCCACGCGGGCCTGCCGGTACACATCCGCCATCTCGTTAGGCGACACTTCGAAGTGAATGCCCGAGCGGCCCATGTACGGCTGCAACACCGGTGGCACTGGTCCACGGCCCGCGACGATGAGTCGCGCCTCGGGAAGCTCGGCGAGTATCCGGGGGAGCACGTGATCAATGAACCACTGGATCGCATCGATGTTGGGGGGCCAGTAAAGCAGACCAACGAACAGCAGCGTGGGCGCCGAGGTCCGCGGGACGACCACCGTCGGCAGATCGATCCCGTTCGGAACGACCGTCCGCAGCGGGCGCGAGCCCTCGTCAGACCGCCGAAGCAGCGCGAGATCTTCGCTTTTCGAAACGACGAGCGCGGGGAACCGGCGCCCCAGTTGTTGCTCGTAGCGCCGGAGCCCGGCACAGCTGAGGCGATGCAGGGCGGCCCGCCGATACCGACCACGCGCCGCAATGTCTTTTCCCCAGACGACGTGCTCGAAATCGTCGATGTCGGTGACGATGTTGGGGAGGCCCGCCGTTCGGGCCAGTTCGGCCATGTGCGAGTGAAACGCCCACACGGCCGCCGGCGGGTCGGTCCGTTTGAGTTCATGCAGGAGCGGGAGCAATGCCTGCGGCACGAGCGCTCGCACGTGCTCATGTACCGCGGCGGGGAGGAGCCCTGACAGCGTGGCTCGGACACCGCCCCAGCGGTAGTCCCGGGACGGTATCCGTCGAGGCACGCTGTTGAGCTGCTCGGCGCCAGGCACGTGTGACGGGCGCCCGCCCGGATCGTTGGCACAGAGCAGCGTGACGCGAAAGCTACGCGACAACTGCTCCACGAGCCGAGCCGTGCGCAGCTGCGCGCCAAACAATGGCGCCGGCCACGGAGGTATGTCGCTGAGGTAGAGCAGGTGTGGTTTCATCACGACGGCGTGGGGGTGTCTAATCTTTGTCACATTATTGCCAGGCACGGCAACGCCGCGCCCGCGCCCACAGCACGCTCGAAACAGGCCCGTACCCTGCGGATTTGCGCGAAGCGGGTAGAGTACATTAGTTCTGTCCGGGCTTTTCCGCCAAACGAGGTGTGCCGTTGATTATTGCGCTCGCCATCTGCACGCACAACCGAAGGGCGCTCCTCGAGGAGACGCTCCGATGTCTCGCCGCCGTTCAGGTGCCTGCGGGGGTGTCGCTCACGGCGGTCCTCGTCACGAATGCCTGCACGGACGGATCGAGCGAGTTGGCGGGTCGTTGGGGTGGGGCATTTGCGTTGCAGCAGGTCGACGAGCCGACCCCCGGTCTGTCGCATGCGCGCAACCGGGCCCTCGACGTGGCGCGCGGCCTCAACGCGGACGTCGTGATCTGGTGTGACGACGATGTGATTCTTCAAGCCGACTTTTTGCACGGCTACGTTGACGCCTTTTGTGCATTCCCGGCGACGCCCGTGTTTGGCGGCCGTATCTTGCCGCACTTTCTGCCGCCGACACCAGCGTGGCTGCCGCAGGTGGTCGACGCCGTCGGGCTGCACCCCTTTTCGTGCCTTGACTACGGAACGGAACGGCGATTGATCCGGACCAATGATTTGCCCTTCGGGGCGAACATGGCCGTGCGTCTACCCGCGATCGGCGACCGGCAGTTCGATCCGCGCCTCGGGGTCACGCCGACGCGCAAGGTGGGGTTCGAAGAAACGAGCTTTCTCCGTGACGTACTCGATGGCCAGCCGTGGCTCTACGTGCCGGACAGTACCCTGAAGCACGTGCTGCCTTCGGCGCGGCAGAGCCTGCGTGCCGTCGCGCAATTCTATCGTGCCGTTGGGCATTACGAGGGGTGGCTGGCCACCCACCAGCGGATGCCGATGATCACCTGGTTCGGCGTCCCTCGATGGACCCTGCCAATGCTGGCGAACCACACGCTCCGGGCTGGGGTCAAGCGATTCCTGCTCAGGGACCGGTTCGGCGCGCTGCTCGATGAGGTGGAAGTCCATCGACTGCTCGGCTTCATCGAAGCGTTCGGCCGCGACGAAGCACCGCCGGTGCGCGATCTCATCCGGTAACACCGCGACACCGGCGCGCGTGATCAGGCAGATCTCGCGATCCCCGTGAGGCGTGGTCCGTGGTGTCGACGACCGCGCGGCGGCGACGTCATCGGTGCAACACGAGCGCCACGAGGCCGCGACATGCCGCGAGGCGGGCCGCCGGCATGCGCAGCGCTTTTCCGTAATACCATCTGGCGCGAGTGCGGTCACCCCGCGTCCGATAGTGGTACCCGAGACTGAGGAGCGCCCGCCCTTCCCCTTCACGGTACCTCGCCGTGACGGCCTCGGAGAATCCCTCCCGTTGCAGCGCGGTAAACATCGCGAGCAATGGCTCGAGTACCGCCGCCGGATCGGAGAAGGAGTTGGCATCGTGGCGGCGAAGCTCCACCAGCACCTGCTCCACGATGGCCATGCGGGCACCAGGGAGGACACGGAGCAGATACCAGGCGTCTTCGCAGATCGCCACACCCACGGGGAAGCGTGCGGCGCGGGCGCGATCCCCGCGTACCAGTACGTTCTGCGTCCAGAGAAACGTGGGCTGCAGGTAGGGATGCGCCAGCACTGCACACCCCTCCGTCATGCGAACCGCGATGCCGTTGACCACGCGCTCGGGAATCGCCCTCCACGATCCGACCAGCTCGAATTGCGTAGGCAGGTACGTGCCGGTGTCCTGCTCGAACCGGACGAAGTCGCACACCACCACCCCGAGCGACGGCTCGCGCGCGAAGATCTCCAGCGCCACCTGCAGTCGGTCTGGTCGCATACGATCGTCGGCGTCCAGAAACGCCACAAACTCACCACGGGCGCACGCCAGTCCGGCGTTGCGCGCTGCCGACACCCCGGCATTCGCCTGCGAGATCAGCCGGATACGCGGATCGTTGAAACGGCCAGCGACCTCGGCGGAGCCGTCGGTCGAGCCGTCATCAATGACGAGCAGCTCCCACGAGGACTCCGTCTGAGCGATCACACTGGCGATCGCTTCCGCGATGAAGCGCGCCGCGTTGTAGCACGGCATGATGATGGAGACGCGAACGGGAAACGAGAGTGGCATGACGATGGTGAAGTGTGCAGTACGGAAGAACCACGGGAATTGACGACATCATCCCCCTAGTCGTCAAATGCACAGACCGCCGATAGCTTGTAACGCGGATCGTCCGGGTGCCCCCTATTGCCCGGACGGTGTTCGAATCCTCAATGCCTCGACGATGACGGCTCACGATCACGGTTTCGGTATCATTTTCCCCGAACCCGCCGGAGCGGGGTTCGCGATACGCACGCTCGAGCAGGCGTTTCGGGACCTCGGTGCCGAACTGACGAACTCGCCAGATCGCGTGCACGTGATCTTCAACGAGGCGAACAGCTTAGACACGGAGACGCGAGACGATCCCGTGGATACGTTTGCGTGGCATCGCCAGACGCCAGACCAATTGGAACGCCTTGCCCGCTGGATTACCACCCATCGGATCACCACGATCTTGGGACTCGACCTCCCAGTGTCCAGTGCGGCGTATCCGGTGATGCGGCGCGCTGGCGTGCGCTGCATCATTGCGTACTGGGGCGCGCCGATGAGCAGCATCAATCATGGCCCGAAGCTGCTGCTCAAGCGGCTCCAGATCGCCGCGACGCGCCACGGGCCAGATCACTATCTCTTCGAATCCGAGGCGATGCGCGCCACCGCCGTATCCGGACGGGGGATCGCGGCCGCGGCAACCTCCGTGATCCCGATCGGTATCGATCACACGCGCTTCCGCCCGAATCCCGCCGGCACATCGTACGCCTACGACGCATTTGGGATTCCCGCTGACCGGAAGATTGTGATCTACAGCGGGCACTTTGAATCGCGAAAGGGCGTCGCGGTGCTCATCGAGTGCATCCGCCACCTCGTGCTCGACCGCCAAGAAGAGCAACTGCACTTCCTCCTCTGCGGCCATCGCGGGGGTGAAGCCGACGCATTCATGGCCCGCGTTCGGGGAACAACGGCCGAAGGCTACGTGACGTTCGCCGGCTATCGACCCGACATCCTGCAGCTGTATCAGTCGGCGTGGGCCGGCTGTATCGCGTCCACGGGGTGGGACTCACTCACCGTGTCGGCGCTGGAGATGCAGGCGAGTGGATTACCGATCTTCGTGTCGGCACTGCAGGGAATCCCGGAAGCGATCGACGAGGGCCGCACCGGTTTGTCCTTTCCTCCCGGCGACCACGTGACGCTCGCGCAGCGGCTGCTCGAACTGGCGGCCGACGGGGACCGTCACGCGGCCATGTCGCAGCAGGCCACGGCGTGGATCGCACACCGCTTCACGCGCGAGCACCAGCGGCGCGCCCTGGTCGAGGTGACGCGTCAGGTCGTACGCCGCGCCGTCGCCCCTTGGCGCGCAGTCGACCCGAACGGCGTGGTTCGCTAGGCGTGGTTCGCTAGTTGACGATTAGGTCCCGGCGAGTGCCTCAGACTCCTCATCGCTCGCGACAAGCAGCCGCTGAAATTCCGGGCACTCCCTGAGCATCTCGTCGTAGGGCCCCGCGCCAACCAGTCGACCACCTTCCAGCACGATTACGTGATCGGCGGCCTTAATGGTAGAGGCGCGATGGGCGATCATCACCACCGTCTTCTCGCGTCGAAGCCGCAGCAGCGTCTCGATGATCTCCCGTTCGGTGATGGCATCGAGCGCGCTGGTCGCCTCGTCCATGATCAACAGGTCGGCGTTCTTGTACAGCGCACGCGCGATGCCGATGCGCTGACGCTGGCCGCCGCTCAGCAAGCCGCCGAGCTCACCCACGCGGGACGCCATGCCGTCCGGCTTCGACAACGCGAACTCGCGCACACTGGCCTTGTCGGCTGCTTCCGCCAACTTCGCGTTGTCGATCGGAGGCGGCGAGCCAAAGGCAATGTTCTCGGCGATCGAGCTGTCCAGCAGGAAAATATTCTGCGCGACATACCCCAGCCCCTTCCGCCAGCGTTCGGGCATCGTATCGATCGACACATCACCCACGGTGATCCGCCCCTCACGCAGGTGGAGGAGTCCCAGCAGGAGATCGGCCACCGTGCTCTTGCCGGCGCCAGAGGCACCGACGATCACCGTGAGTCGGCGCGGAGGAATCGCGAACGATAGATTGTGCACCACATCGCCTGTGCTGTTCGGATAGCGGTACGCCACGCGATCGAACGTGATGGGGTGATCGGCCGGACTCGGCAACACCCCATCGGCATCCGTTGGGGGGACGACAGTCCGACCTTCGACGATCGCGTCGGAGATACTGTCCATGACCGAGGCATTGGCGCGGATCTGCGCGGCCGACTTGAAGATGATCTGGGCGGCCGGCATCAGCTTGTACCCCGCCATGCCGTACAGGCTCAGCAGGCCGACAATTTGCTGCGGCTCGCGCGCCGATCGCAGCAGGAAGACGCCGAGCGCCAGCAGCGAGCAGAAGGCCAGCGACTCGAGGGCAAAACGCGGCAGTTCCGCGAGCAAGCCAACCATCACGTTCGCGCGCAACCCGCCGCGGCTGGTGCGGTCGAGATCCTCCTCGTACTGCGCTTCGAGACCAGCGAGCTTGATCTCCTTGAGCCCCCCCAGGCTGTCACTCAGCAGTCGCACTTTTCTGCTGTTCGCCTGCCACGCCACATCACCATTCCGCTTGAAGCGACCGTTGAGGTATCCGAAGATCGCGAAGTAGCCGCCGCCGATGATCAGCGTGGCCCCGACCGCCACGGCGGCGTCGTACAGCAGTAATCCCAGCGCCACGAACGTAACGACAATGGCTTGACTGACCAACGTGAGCAGCGGCAGCATCACCATGTAGACGAAACGACTCGTTTCGTTGGTGATGATGGAGACCAGGTCGGACGAGTTGGTTCGCGCCAGCAGCTCAAAGGGCTTCTTCATGAAGCCGTGAAAGATGTCCTGCTGGAACTCGCTGCCCACGCGGATGGAAACGGCCGAGATCCGCCAAGTCGAGAGAGCGGAGATTGTGTTCGTCGCGACGATCATGAGCATGAGCATCGCGGCGAACAGCATCAGAAACCGCACGTCATTCGCGGCGCCGCTCGCGGCATACAGCCACTGCATGATCGCGTTACTGTGGATCAACTCCGGGCGCGACAGCAGTGCCACGAACGGCGCGATCGACACCACACCCACGACCTGCACGAAGCCAGACAGCAGTAGGACGCCGAGCAGCACGAGGTAGCGACGGCGCTGGGATCTCGTGAGCAGCCCGGTGACCTGTCGAAGCAGCTTCATTGACGATGGATGACCACGGGGAGGCGCGCTCGGGCAGTGAGAGGTGCTTCGCCCCGCCAGATCGCAGGGCGCCTCGGCCCCGGCTGAATACTCCTCGCCAAGCGCAAAGGCAGACCCCTTACCGACGATGAACGTGCCGTAATGTCACACGACGGCGGGCGTTCCGAGGAGGCTGAAACGAGTCCCGCGCAGTGGCGAGCAATCGCTATCGGCCGCCGATGCGAAACAGCATGACCGGGACAGTTCGCAACATGATCCAGAGGTCTTCACCGACCGACTGACGACGCATGTACAGCAAGTCGTAGGCGACCTTGCGCCGCACGTCGTCCAGGCACGAATCGTACGGATTCGATACCTGCGCCAAGCCGGTAATCCCAGGCTTGACCCGCTGTCGCACCGGGTACTCGGCGATCTGCTCACGTAGGCGCACGAAGATGCTGGGGCGCTCTGGGCGCGGCCCGACGATGTTCATATCCCCTCGCAGCACGTTGAAGAGCTGGGGCAACTCATCGATCCTCGACGTGCGCAGGAACCGACCGATGGGGGTCACGCGGCTGTCGTTCGCCGCGGCCCAGACGGCCTGACCGTTTGGCTCGGCATCCACGCGCATCGACCGAAACTTGAGAATGGTGAATGGCACCCCGCCCAGATCTTCGCGACGCCGCTCTCGCAGCGACGACGAGCGGTTCCAGCGTCGATCGAGCCCGACCCGGGTCTGCGTATAGAGCACCGGCCCTCGCGACGTGAGTCGCACGAGCGCAGCCGCGAGCAGCATGACCGGCGCAACCACCAGCAGCATGGCCATCGACAGCACACAATTCAGGAGTCGTGACGCGACCTCGGAGCGGGGCCTGGGCTCAAACTGGTCCATCGATCCCCAGACGGCCCGCGATCCCGCAGCACCCGTCAGGGCCACCGCGGCAGCGGAGGCTCCGGAAGGACGCTGATGCGACCTCCCCAGCTCCTGCGCAGCCGACGCATTCATTGCCCGTCTTTCCATGTGCAGATCCCGTTCCGTCGAGTGTCTCGGCGTTCGCTGCCACCGGGTGAGCGCCGCGCGGCGCGCCCACCCAACCGACACCCGTACGTGCAAGATGCTTGCCATGTGAACATTCTTTCATGAAACGGTCGGTTCACTCGGAAAACCGTCCGTCCGGTGCCGACCGTCGCACGATTGGCTCAGCTCGCCACCACAGTCCGTTGCGTCAGCGCAACGGCGGCCTTCAGTGTCGGCCAACCCTCACGGCGCGAACACGTCAAGCGCGAGCTCGATCCGTCCAAACGGCGCACTGACCTGCACACCCTGCACCGATCCGCGCACGCGCTCCAACGACTCGCGCGCAATCGCGATGCCTTCCGCGAGCGCGTGCTCCTTGCTCTTGTCGTTCGCCTTGCGCATGCGGTCCAGCACCTCCTTCGGCACCGTTACCCCCGGCACTTCATTCGCCAGGAACTCCGCGTTCCGGGCCGACACCAGCGGCCAGATACCGGCAACCACCGGGATGCGTACGTCGTCGATGCTGGTCAGGAACTGCTCCAATTGCGCCGGATCGAACACGGGCTGCGTAATGGCGTACTCCGCGCCGGCCTCCACCTTCCAGTGGAATCGCTTGAGCTCATGCGCCGGGTCGATCGCGGCCGGATTCACCCCCACCCCCACCACGAACCGGGTGGGCTCACCAATGGGATTGTTCCCGGGATCGAGACCGCGATTCAGCTTGCTCACCAAATTGGTGAGGCCGATGGCGTCGATGTCGAACACGGCTGTGGCATCGGGATAGGGACCCATCTTTGGGGGATCGCCGGTAATCAGCAGCATGTTGCGCAGCCCCAGCGCCGAGGCGCCCAGCAGGTCGCTGAGCATGCCGAGCAGATTCCGGTCGCGGCAGCAGTAGTGCGTGACCGCCTCGATACCATGTCGCTCGATGAGCAGACTGGTGGCAATCGCGCCCATGCGGCTTTGCGCTCGCGGACCATCGGGCACGTTAATGGCATCGACCCCAGCCTTGTGCAGGGCGGCGGCGTCGAGCTCGAGCTTGACCGTATCCACGCCACGGGGCGGTACAATCTCCACCGACGTCACGAATTGCCCGGTGGCGATTTTTGCGCCGAATCGCGAGCGCTGCGCCAGTGGCACTGGCGTACGTCCAACCGGTTCATCGCGCACCGCGCCCGCATCGTCGCGCGCCACGATCACCCGGGTGCGCGGCGCCAACGGGCGTACCCCTTCCACCATCGCCTTGATGTGATCGGGCGTGGTGCCGCAGCAGCCCCCCACGATCTTGGCACCGGCCTGAATCAGATGGCGGGCATACGTGGCCATGTACTCCGGGCTTGCCATGTACATCGAGCGACCGCCAACCTCGCGCGGCATCCCGGCGTTCGGCTGCGCCGACAACTTGCGTGTGGTCACGGTGGTCATGCGCTCGATCGCTTCAAGAATCGTTTGCGGCCCAACCGAGCAGTTCAGGCCGATGACATCCACGCCCCACCGGTCGAGCACCCGTGCGATGTCCTCAGGGCTCGCGCCGAACGCCGTGCGCAGATCGGGGCCCACCGTGGCCTGCGCGATCACCGGCATGCCGGCATCGACCTCGCGAGCGGCCAGGATGGCCTGCTCGAGCTCCTCGAGATCCGTGAACGTCTCCAACAGGAAACAGTCGGCACCACCGGCTTTCAACGCGAGCATCTGCTCGCGGAACAGGTCGCGCGCTTCGTCCTTGCTGGTGGGACCATACGGCTCGAGACGCACGCCCAACGGGCCCACGGCGCCCGACACCAAGCGGTGATCGCCGGCGGCATCGCGCGCGAGCTGGGCCGCCGTGGTGTTGATGGCAGCCACCTGACCCTCGAGCCCGTACTGCGTGAGCTTGGCGCGGTTCGCTCCGAACGTATTCGTCTCCAGCACCTCGGCGCCGGCTTTCGCATACGCCGCATGGATCTCACGCACGAGATCGGGGCTCCGCAGCACCAGCTCGTCGTAGCACTGGTTGATGAACACGCCGCGTGCGTACAGCATCGTGCCCATGGCCCCGTCGAACATGATGACCTGCTCAGGGTCGAGCAGTCGGGCCAGAAGATCGGCGCGCGGGCGCGGGGAAGGCAGTGGCATAGATGTTCCGGAGAAAACGATCAAGACGAGCGCAGCGAGTTATACATCACTTCCGTCTGCCCAGCCACCGTCTCCCAGCTGAGGGCGCCATTGGACAGCACGCGCATACTCGCCTCACACTGCGCTCGCAGCTCGGCATCGTCCGCGAGTCGTTCCAGTGCACGTGAGAGTGCCTCGACGTTGTTGGGCGGTACGAGCAATCCGTTGTCGCCGTGGCGAATGACCTCGGGGAATCCACCGATGTCGGACGCGATGACGGCGCGATGCATGGCGACGGCGGCCAGCAGCACGCCACTCTGATCGATCTCCCGATACGGGAGTACAACGGCGTGTGAGCACGCCAGCAACGTCGCCAGCTCGCGTTCAGACTGGTGCCGAAGTCGCCATTCGATCCGCTGCGCGCCAGCTGAGTGATCGGCGACCTCCCGTAACGGCGCGATGTCTGGCCCGGGGCTGCCTGCAACGATGAGTCGGACATCGAGGGCTGGTCGTCGTTCCACGAGCGCGTTGAACGCGGCCACGAGCAGATCGAGACCTTTGTATGGCTTCACCGACCCGGCAAACACGAAGGTGAAGGGGCCGTGTCGATTCGCGCGTTCTGGTGCGCACAGCGCTGTGTAGTGTGCAAACGCGCCGTGCGGGATGCACACCAGCTGCCGTTCCGTGGCACGACCCGCACGTAGCGCCGCGTCGCGGCCATACCGGCTGTGCACGACAATACGATCGAACGCGGAGTAGCTGGAAACGGCGTTCCACCCCTGCACGCCCGATGACGCCACGCCGTGAAACAGCGACGTGTTGTGCATCGTGAAGACTAATGGAACCTTGCCTGCCAGCCGGCTCAGGAGGACACGGTCGACCATAGGCAGCGGCAGCCACTGAAAGTGCACGATGTCAGGCTGCTCGTGTCGGATGCGCGTGAACAGTTGCTGCGTGCCAATCACATGGCGGATGCCTTTACCGATTCGGGCGAGGCTGCGAGGCAGCCCGCCGGACGCCGCCGGTAGCGCGTCGGGGTCTCGCCAGAGCGCCTCGGTATCGCGAGGCTCAACGATGGCGACGTCGACGCCGCGTGCGCGCAGCGCGGCCGCCAATGCATAATTGTAGGGAGGCGAGAACCCCGCCGCGTCGACCATCAGTACGCGCATTGCTCGTGAATTGGCATACCGGAGTGTACGTGCGCGTGGGGTGTCGACGCTGATGCCAAGCAGATCGCAGAGGTGCGTCGGGATGGCTTTGGTTAATTTATGCGAATGACCATCGCTAGCGCCCGTAGTCACCGTCTTCGCCACCTGCTCGCCGAGCGCATTCTGCTGCTCGACGGCGCCATGGGGACCATGCTCCAGACCTATCGGCTCACCGAGGCCGACTACCGGGGCGCGCGATTCGCCGACTGGCCGAGTGATCTCAAGGGAAACAACGACCTGCTCGCCCTCACGCAACCGCAGATCGTAGGGGCCATTCAGCGACAGTATCTCGAGGCCGGGGCGGACATCCTCGAGACGAACACCTTCAATGCCAACACCATCTCCATGGCCGACTACGGCATGGAGTCGCTGGCCTACGAGATCAACGTGGCCGCCGCTGGTCTGGCCCGCGCCCTGGCCGACGAGTTCGAGGCCGCCAACCCCGCCAAGCCCAGATTTGTGGCGGGCGTGCTTGGCCCCACCAACCGCACCGCCTCGCTCTCCCCCGAAGTGGAGAACCCGGGTGCCCGGAATATCACCTTCGACCAGCTGGTGGCCGCCTACACGGAGGCCGCCAAGGGGCTGCTGGACGGCGGCGCCGACATCCTGATGGTCGAAACGATCTTCGATACGCTGAACGCCAAGGCGGCGCTGTTCGCGATCGAGTCGTACTTCGAGCAGTCGGGCATGCGCGTACCGGTCATGATCTCCGGCACCATCACCGACGCCAGCGGCCGCACGCTGTCGGGACAGACCACGGAGGCCTTCTGGACCTCCATGTCCCACATCAAGCCGCTCTCCATCGGCCTGAACTGCGCGCTCGGCGCTACCCAGCTCCGCGCCTACGTGTCGGAGCTCTCGCGCATCGCCGACACGCACGTGAGCGCCCACCCCAATGCCGGCCTCCCCAACGCCTTCGGTGGCTACGACGAGTCGCCGGAGATCATGGCCGAGCAGATCGGCGAATGGGCCCGCAGCGGGCTCTTGAACATCGTGGGCGGCTGCTGCGGCACCACGCCGGCCCACATCGCGGCCATTGCGAAGGCGGTGGAGGGGGTCGCGCCACGCAAGGTGCCCGAGGTGGCGCCGCTGCTGCGCCTGTCGGGGCTTGAACCCATGGCCGTCGGCCCCGACACGAACTTCGTGAACGTGGGCGAGCGCACCAACGTGACCGGCTCGGCCAAGTTCGCCAAGCTCATTCTCGACGGGAACTACAACGACGCGCTGGTCGTCGCGCGCCAGCAGGTGGACAGCGGCGCCCAGATCATCGACGTCAACATGGACGAAGGGCTGCTCGACGCCGAACAGGCGATGGTCACCTTCCTCAACCTGGTGGCGTCGGAGCCCGACATCTCGCGCGTGCCGGTTATGGTGGACTCCAGCAAGTGGAGCGTCATCGAGGCGGGCCTCAAGTGCCTGCAGGGCAAGGGCATCGTGAACTCCATTTCGCTCAAGGAAGGCGAACCGGAGTTCCTGCGGCAGGCGCGCCTGGTGCGCCGCTACGGCGCGGCCGTCATCGTGATGGCGTTCGACGAGCAGGGGCAAGCCGATACCGCCGCGCGCAAAGTCGAGATCTGTACGCGGGCGTACCGGATCCTCACCGAGCAGGTGGGCTTTCCGCCGCAGGACATCATCTTCGATCCGAATATCTTCGCCATTGGCACCGGCATCGAAGAGCACGCGCGCTACGCCGTGGATTACTTCGAGGCAACCAGCGAGATCAAGCGCACGCTCCCGCTCGCCAAGATCTCCGGCGGCGTGAGCAACATGTCGTTCTCATTCCGCGGCAACAATCCGCTGCGTGAAGCGATGCACGCGGTGTTCCTGTACCATGCCATCCGCGCCGGCATGGACATGGGCATCGTGAACGCCGGACAGCTCATTCCGTACGAAGACATTCCGCTCGATCTGCGCGAGCGCGTGGAAGATGTCGTCCTGGCTCGCCGCGCTGACTCCACCGAGCGCCTGCTCGAGGTGGCCGATCAGGCCAAGGGTCGCGCCAAACAAACCGAAGATCTCGCCTGGCGCGCACTGCCCATCGAAGAGCGCATCGCGCATGCGCTCGTGCGCGGCATCGACGCCTTTGTCGTGGAAGACACCGAAGAGGCGCGCCTCGCGGCGACGCACCCCATCGAAGTGATCGAGGGCCCACTCATGCGCGGCATGAACGTGGTGGGCGATCTGTTCGGCGCCGGTAAGCTGTTCCTGCCGCAGGTGGTGAAAAGCGCGCGCGTAATGAAAAAGGCCGTCGCGCACCTCATTCCGTTCATCGAAGCGCTGAAAACGGTGGACAGCAAGCCGGCCGGCCGGGTGCTCATGGCCACGGTGAAGGGCGACGTGCACGATATCGGCAAGAACATCGTGGGCGTGGTGCTGCAGTGCAACGGCTACGAAGTGGTCGACATGGGCGTGATGCAATCGTGCGCCGCCATTCTGGAGAAGGCGCGCGAAGTGAACGCCGACGTGATCGGATTGTCGGGTCTCATTACCCCATCGCTGGAAGAGATGACGTTCGTGGCGAGCGAGATGGAACGTCAGGGCTTCACGATCCCGCTGCTGATCGGTGGGGCCACCACCAGCAAGGCGCACACGGCGCTGAAGATTGAGCCGTCGTACTCGGGCCCTGTGGTCCACGTGCTGGATGCCTCGCGCGCGGTGGGTGTCACCAGCGCGCTTCTGAGCGACGAACGGAAGGCCGACTACGCCGCGGGCGTACGCAAGGAGTACGAGGAGCTGCGCGTCGCGCGTGCGGCGCGTGGTGGGGCCGAGCGGTTGGTACCCATCGCCGCGGCGAGGGCGAACCGGGCACCGATCGATCTCTCGGTGCCGGTGCCGGTGCCCACGTTCACGGGGCCGCGCACGCTCTCCGCGTACCCGCTGGAAGAGTTGGTGCCCTACATCGATTGGACCCCATTCTTCCAGACCTGGGAGCTGGCCGGGTCCTACCCGGCCATTCTCGAAGATCCGGTGGTCGGCGAGACCGCGCGCACCCTCTACGCCGACGCGCGCGACATGCTCTCCCGGTTGATACGCGAGGGTCGGATCGAGGCGCGGGCAGCGTACGGATTCTGGCCCGCCAACACGGTAGGCGACGACATTGAGTTGTACGCCGATGTTTCGCGAACGACCCCGGCAGCCACGCTGCACATGTTGCGGCAGCAACTCGACAAGAAGGGCGACGGACGACCGAACCATTGTTTGGCAGACTTCGTGGCGCCGCGCGACAGCGGCGTGGTTGACTACGTCGGGGCGTTCGCCGTGACCACCGGGCACGGCGTTGAGGCATTGGCGGCCGACTATCGCGCGACGCACGATGACTACAGTGCGATTCTGGTGCAGGCGCTCGCCGACCGACTGGCGGAGGCCTTCGCCGAGCATCTGCATGCGCGTGTGCGTCGAGAGTTCTGGGGCTATGCCGCGAATGAGTCGCTCGACAACGAGGGGCTCATCAAGGAGCGCTATCAGGGTATCCGTCCAGCGCCGGGCTACCCAGCATGCCCCGATCACGCCGAGAAAGGCACCCTCTTCTCGCTGCTCGGCGTGCCGGAGCGCGCGGGGATCACGCTCACCGAGAGCTTTGCGATGTATCCGGCCGCATCGGTGAGCGGATGGTACTTCTGGCGTCCCGAGAGCAAGTACTTCGGCGTCGGGCCCACGCTACCCGATCAGCAGGAAGACTATCGGCTGCGCACAAACCGCTGATACAGCTGCGTGTGCGCATCCAGCCACGCGTCGGGGGCGAACTCGTGCGCCACACGGGAGCGCGCGTGCTCCGAGAGTGCCGCACGGAGCGCCGGCTCGGCGGCCATGCGGCTCACGGCCTCCGCAATGGCTCGCACATCCCCGTCTGGGCACAGGAGTGCGTTGCCAGTGCGTAGGACATCCGGTACGCCGCCAACCGCGGTGGCCACAATCGGCACGCCAGCCCACATCGCTTCGAGCAGCACCATCGGCGTTCCCTCGGTTCGCGACGTGAGCGCGAGTACGTCGAACGCGGCGAGGTAACGACTGGCCTGTGGGTGCATCCCGGTGAAATGCACTCGATGCGCGACGCGCCGCTCGGCGGCGAGCGCGCCCATCTGCTCCCGCAGTGGACCATCGCCGACGAATACGCCGTGCACATGATCGCCCGTCTTCGCCAGCGCCTCGACGAACAGGTCGGGGCCCTTTTCGTGAGACAGTCGGCCCACCCATCCCACCAGCAACCCGTCCGCCGGAAGCGCCAGCGCGGCGCGGCTCGCCTCGCGACTCAAGGCATCGGCATTCGGCGCCACGGCATTCCGCAGCAGATGCGTCGTCTCTGCACCACCTGCCCGCCGCAGTCGTTCGGCGATCGGCGCCGACACCGCAATGGCCGCGCTCGCCCGAATGGCCGCTCGGACCTGAAGCCACTCATACACGCGACCGCGCCAGCTCCCGCCCACGAAACCGTGCAACGTGGTCACGTGCGCGCGATGCATCGATCGCGCCACACCGCCATCCACGACATCGGGGCGATAGCCATGCGTGTGCAGGACATCCACATCGTTCGCCCGCATCAACTGCGCGATCGCCGCTCGCTCGGCGCGATACGCGCGCGTACCGACGACGATGCGGTGCACGGGCACTCCGGCCTCCTCCAGCGCCTCGACGAACGGGTGCGACGCCGCGTCGGCAGCGTCCAGCACCGTCGCGACCCGCGCGTCGTGGCCGCGGGCGCGGAGCCCGGTGGTTAACTGCAACACGACCGTTTCGAGCCCGCCCGCACGCGCGGGGGCCACCACGTGCAGGACGCGGAGCATCACGCCGATACCGGTCGCTGCGTCGGCTCCCACATGGCACTCTTCTCGTTGCGCAGGAGATGCAGCCACGCCATCCATCCGGCCACGATGCTGATGAACACATAGCCTGGCAGTGCAATCATGCGCGGCAACCGGCGGTCATCAGGCCAGCTGATCACCAGGCGGGCCACCACGAGCCCGACGATCATTCCGAGCGACAAGAGCAACGCCCACGGTGCCGCACGCGCCACGAGTAACGGCCCGATCAGCCAGCCCAGCAGCGCCGGGAACAGCAACCACCGCACCAGCTTGTGCGACACCATCATGAACGCATAGCTGCCGTACTTGAACGGGTTCATCATGCCCCGCAGATACACCAGCGTGTCGAGTCCACGACCCATGGTGCGACTCTTCCGGCGCAATTCGGCCTTGAGCGTGGGCGTGCGCGGCACCAGGCAGGTCGCCTCATCCACCGACACGGCGCGATACCCATGCGCCCGCGCCACACTCGCCGCCGCGAAATCGCGCGCGAGCTCGTTGGGCAACTGCACTTGCTGCAGATGTCGTCGGTTGGCATAGAAACAGCCGCTTGCCCCGACGATGCTGTGCACACGCGTCTCGAGATGGCGGAGCGTCATCTCGAGGCCCACATACGACGACTCGGCCTTGTTCCCCTCCCGCGCTTCATCGCCGACACTGATGTCGCGGCCGGACGCGAGCCCGACCGATGGATCGAGCAACGCACGAATCAGCGGCTTGAGTGAGTCGCGCGGAATCAGAATCGAGGCATCGATCGACACCACGATGTCGCCTCGGAGCATAGTGCCGGCCGCATTCTCTCCCGCCGGCTTGCCGCTGCGCTCGGGCATGCGCAGCAGGCGGACCCGCGGATCGCCGTAGGTGAGGACGAGGTCATCCGTGCCATCGCTCGACGCATCCGATACCACCAGCACGTTGAGCCGATCGGCCGGATAGTCAGTCGCGAGCGCATGCTCCAACGTACGTCGCAACCGTCGCTCCTCGTTGTAGGCCACGATCAGGATGCTGATCTCCGGCCACTCGGCAGGATCGGGGGACAGCGCATACGCCGGACGCAGGCGAGACCAGAGCCACACGATGCCTGGATACCCAATGAACGCGTAGCCGCCCAGCACAACGGGGGCGGCGATCAGAACCCAACCAAGAATCTCCAGCACTCAGCGTCCTCGGAGCCATCGTGAAAGTTCAGCGACGAACGGCATGGGGTCGCTCCAGCGAAAGACTTCCGGGCGATCGCCCCAGCCGTGGTCGGCCAACGCACGCAGCGCTGCCCTCCAGCCCACCGCTAGCGTACTCGGCGCATGCAGCTCTTCCCGGGACCGGCGAAGCAGCGCCAGGGCGTGATCGACCTCGCCGAGTTCCCACACGGTACGCACGCCGGCCACCGCTGGGCCCGGCGGCGTGATGGCGTGTCCGAGCGCCATTTGCACCAACGCCACCGGGAAGTCCACGCCGGCATCGACCGCCAGCTGGAGTGATCCCCAGAGCCTCGCGTTGATCTCCATGAGCACGAATTCGCCGGTGTGACCATCCTGCTTGAACTCGATCATCGCCGGGCCCTCGTACTGCAGCACATCGAGTAGTCGCTCGCACTGTGCCAGCAAGGCAGATGGCGGCTCGATGGCTTCGCGATACGTACTCACGCCACCGGCGGGTGGCTTCTCACGCAGCCGTCGGTGGGCGAACTGCATTTGCGTGAGACCGCCAGAGCGGAGCAGAAACACGCCGATTCCGTCACCGAACGTCCGCTCCTGCACCAGCAGCGGATAGGCCTCGTCCGGATAGGACGCCAGCACCACACCGAGGTGTGACGGATCGGCCACGAACCGAACCCCCAGCGATCGGGAGGCCCCGTTCACCTCGACCACGGAGCGAGCGGGCTTGACCACCACGGCGCCCGATCGCTGCGCGGCGGCGCGGTGGTCGTCAGCACGTGTCATCAGGGTGAACTGACGCGGAATCCGAAGGCCGCACTGCGCCGCCACTGCGAGCAGGGCGGCCTTGTCGCTGGCTCTCGCATAGGCGGCCGCCGTCGGTCCGGCGACAATGGCACCGACCGCCTCGCTCGCGCCGAGTAGCACGCGAGACGCCGCGTCCGTGACCGGTACGACCACATCGACCTGCTCTCGCCGGACGACATCGGCGACGGCGGCGATCAGCCGAGACGCAATGCCGACATCCTTAGCACGGATGTGGTGATGCCGTACGACCGAGCGGGACACGCCGGCCAGCCCCGGTGAGACGCCGAGCGTTATCACACGCCATCCCTGCCGGCCGAACGAACGGGCGGCCGCCAAGGCCGCACGCTGTTCGGGGTCAGTGAGGAGAATCGTTGGCACGAGTCGCGGAGAGGGTTGGCAGAATGAGAATGCAACATACTGTACACGTGGAGAGACGCACTCCACGCGGAGGCGGCAACGCGGGAATTTCCCGCTGGGCGCCCGCCGCACCGCCGCGATCGTTCGCTTCCCGAGGCTCGTTGATACCGGTGTTCCGGCACATTCCTCCCGTGTATTCCGCGATCGGCCCGTCAGCCCTCTGGCGCGCGGCCCGCGACCAGCTGGGTAACGGCGCACCTCGACTGCGTCTCGCCGCCCAGGAGCGTCTCGCCAGACTGTACCCCGATCGGGCAATAACGCTGACCGACAGCGGGACCTCAGCGCTGCTGTTGGCGCTCCGCCTCACCCTCCCGGCCAGTGGCCGAGCACCGCTCGTCGCCGTGCCGGCGTACGCATGCCCCGATGTCGGCGCGGCTGCGGTGGGTGCCGGCTATCGCATCATGCTCTACGACACGAATCCGGAAACGCTCTCCCCCGATCTGTCGTCGCTTCGGCGGTGCCTCGACGCGGGATGTTCGCACGTGGTGGCCGTGCATCTGTTCGGGTGGATCGTGGACATCGGCGCGATCATCGAACTCGCGCGGCCGTACGGCGCACTCGTGATCGAGGACGCGGCGCAGCAAGCGGGCGGAACCAAGGGTGGGGTTCGCGGCGGAGCGCTCGCGGACTGGTCGATCCTGAGCTTCGGTCGCGGTAAAGGATTCAACGCTGGCGGTGGCGGTGCGGTGCTGCAGCGTGGCTCGGCATGGCCTGTGCGCATGGCCGACGGCGACGCGCCGATGCTGTCTAGCGTGGCGTTGGCCAAGGCGGCAGCCGGCGAACTGCTGTCGAGGCCGTGGCTGTACTGGCTGCCCAATGCCGTCCCCGCACTCCGCCTGGGAGAGACCGTGCACCACACGGCCGGCGTTCCGCGGGCGATCAGCGCGACATCCGCCGCGCTGCTGGTGGAGGCCATCGGTCGCGAGGCCGACGACCTGACCGCCCGACGACGGGTAGAGACCCAGTACGCGGAGGCTCTGCGGCACGCGACAGGACTACGGCTCTGCGTGGCAGGAGCCGACATGCACTCCGGCGCACTCCGGTATCCGGTACGGCTTCCCCCGGAGATCGGCGTCACGCTGCGAGCACTGGGCGTCGCGCGTTCGTATCCGCGAACGCTGGCGCAGTATCCGGAACTCGCCACGAGCATCGAAGCGGGTGCAGAACCCCTGCACGGAGCGGCAGAGCTCGCCGAGACGTTGCACACACTGCCCACGCATGCCCGTCTACGTCGCGCTGATCGCGACCGGCTCATTGCCCGTTTGCTGGCGCGGCGGTAGTCCCCGAGGAAGGCGGGGGTCGGCGCGCCGCGCCGAAGACTCAGCGAGGCATCGCGCGACCGGTCACGAACTCGAAGAGCGTGGCGCTGGCGTCACGACAATCACTCGGGCCGCACGACGTACTGGCGGCGACCAGTTCGGACGGTGGGCCTCGCCTCACGAACGCGACGAATTCGAGCAGCTTCGCCTTGGCGGGGTCGGATGTCTCGATCCCTGCCACGCGGTACCAGTACCAGACCAGGCGCACGCCATCCGGGGTCCGGATCGTGGATTCGCTCACGATTCGCAGGTTGCTGTCGAGCGGTCCGACGGTGCGTTCAGCCAGCGTGTTCGGCCCCGAGGCGATCCGGTTCTGGGAACTCACCAGTTCAGCGTCCTGCGACTGGGCGGCATAGATGAAGCGATCGACCTGCACACGCTCGGCTCCTCGCGCGAACCAGAGGGATTGCCGTGTGCTCGCCCCGCGATAGGCCGGCGCCCACTGCAGCGTGCCATCGGTCGCCGCCGCCGGCACGGATGGTGTCCAGGATGCATCGCCATGAATGCCGGCGGCGCGCCCGTCGGAGGCCGGCGCAAACGGGAGGGCCTGCAGCGAGACATAGAGGATCGGACCGAGCAGGGCGACGGCCGTTGCCACCCCCAGACGCGTGCGCGGCGTGTGCGCGGCGAGCTCGAGTCCTGTCGCGTCGGCATGCGCAACCGTGATCGGCTGCTCGGGCCCCAACCCGTCATCGAAACGTTCGATGCGTCGTGTCGCGGCGAAAAAGCCGGCCAGGGTGATGCAGAAGATCACCCATCCGTAGGTCGCGTGCTCGTTCATGAGCGGCGACTGCATGCGGGTGTTGGAGCCGATCAGCACGAGGCCGAAGACGCGCAGCCAGTTCCCCACGATCGCCAACGACACGGCAACGGCAATCGCCACGACTCTGGCCCGTGGATGGCGTAGCGTCGTGTGGCCATACACGGTCGAGATCGTGAGCGCGGTCATGAAGTAGCTGAGCCCCGAGCACGACTCGGCCACTTCGAGGGTTCCGAAGGGGAACCGGATCTGATTGCCATCGACGACGGCGCTGAGCGACGCCATGCGCACGAGCAGGCCATTCACGAACGCCGTCATCCACTGCAGCGGTCCGTTCAGCAGCTCCCAGACCGGGACCGCGAGCAGGAAGATCAGCGCGATGGGGCGTGTGCGCTGCAACGCCGTCGGTCCCAATACGGCCCCCGTCCACACCAGCAGGACCATCGGCAGCGCAGCCAAGTGCGCGAGCTGCACGTTCACCACCATCGCCACGAACCAGCCCAGCGAGAGCCCCGCCAGCAGCAGAGCGAGGCCGACATTCACCGCACCGCGTTCGTACACGAGGCGATCGCGCTCCTGCCAGAGCATCCAGACGCAGAATCCAGCAGCCAGAAAGCCATAGCTGCGGTTGTCCATCCACACCAACGGAAAGCGCCACCAGCTGCTGGAATACGCCAGCAGCACCAGAGCCAGCGCGCCCAAGCGAAAGAGACTCCGGGTAGGGCGCAGCTCCTGCGGCCCGGTCACGGGCTCGTGCACGACAGCGGTCACGCGGTGGGGGGCCATGTCATCAGCAGCCTTCGAGTCAGAGCGGAGCAAACGTGGCGAACGGCGACGGTACACCCGCCAGCGGCACGACTCACCATATCATACGTCGGTCACGTCGTGCACGCGAAAACGCCCTCGGCGACCGAGGGGATCGATGCCGTCCCGGACGTCGGACCACTCGTCATTCGCCGCGTGGTCACACGATCCACTCAACGCAGGAAGAAACGGGCCACCGTACCGAGGTGCTCGGCGTACGGGAAACGCGGTACGGCGAAACGCCAGTCCGGATCGGCCGTCTGCGCGTCACGTATGCACAGGACACGTGGCTGCGTACTGAGGGCGGACGTCATGCCGGCCGCACGGACCGACGCCATCTCCCGCATCCCGAAATCGCCCGGTCGCCCGTTGGGATAGCAGAAGATCGCTTGCGGATGCGCCAGCTCCTCGCGCACCCGCCGAACGGATTCCCCGATTTCGTGCGCCGACTGCGCCGCCGTGCACCGGTTCAGAATCGGATGCGTCATGCTGTGCGGGCCGAAACGCATGCCGCGCGCCTCGGCGGCCCGCAGTTCATCCCAGCGAAGTGTGCGATATCTGAATGGTGCCGCGAGGGGAATCGGCACCTCGGCCACCCGCGCGAGCTCGTGCACGAACGCGAGCAGCGCGTCGTGATCGATCTCCTTGAGACGCTCAATCAGGCGATTCTGCTCGACGTGGCGCGAATCGGCGTCGGACCACTGCAGGCTGACCGGCTGCCCCTGCAGCTCCATCGACAGCGAGGAGGCCGTGGTCTGTCGCATGATCCAGTCGATCTGATCCCACCAGAACCAGCAGTGCCCGTCGATGACGCCGGGCACCACGAAGCCGGTGACCGGACAATCGAACTCGGCGAACACGGGCTCGCCCACTTCGACCAGATCGGCGTATCCATCGTCGACGGTAAAGGCGACCGAGCGACGGGGAAGCGAGGCCCGAGTGGTGGCATCGCCCATGGCCGTGATCGCCTGCGCCACATCAATCAGTGCGATGTTGCTGCGGCGGAGGCCGGCGAGCAACGTGCGCAGCTGTGCTGGATCGTGACCGGTCACGCTGTGATCGGCCGACTGAAATCGATGCAGCATCAGCACGACGCAGCGCGGGCCCCCACCAAGCGACAGGAACCGACCGAACCACGGATGCGCCAACAGATCGAAGGCCGCCGATTTCGCCGATCCGGTCACGGCGACGGCTCCGGCGTCTCCGCCGCACGGCGCGGGACACGGTGCAGCGCGAATGACCGACTCACGCTCGTCGCACCGCGGCGCAGGCGGCGCAGCCCATCGAAGTAGCGACGTCGCCACCCCGGGCGCGCCAGGGTGAGCTGGGCGAGCTGCCGTGAATCGTTGGCCAGCGACGACTTGTATCGCCCTTCACCCGGTGCGGAGGACAGGAAGTCGTACTCAGCATATCCGTGGTCGAGATAGTGCTGAATGGCCAAGTGATGGGCTACCATCCCGGGCTTCAGGTGCGTGTCATCTTCCTGACGGAGTCCCGACTGGTAGAAATTCACGCGGCCATTGGCCACCAAGTTGTACAGCACGGCGATCGTGTCGCTGCCCGCGGTGATCCGCAGGAGCTGCGCGTGTCCGGTGGGCACCCCGTCACGAATGAAGGCCCGATGAAACTCGCGACGCAACGGACTGGCAAACGCGCCGGCGTGTCCGGCGGCCCGCCATCGGGTTTCGTGTAGCGCAACCAGCTCATCGAACATCGCCTCGGCGTCGCTCGCCGTGCGCGCCACGTCGACGACGACCGGCCCTCGGCGCTGATAGCGCGTGAGGCTGCGCCGCAGCTGTTCGCGGGTATTGCGACTCAACACGTCCAGATGTGCACGCGAATCCGCGCGAAGCAGATCGAGATTCACATAGGGCGCGCGATGCCACTCGATGTCCGCCGTCCACCCGGGGAAGGCGCGCACAAGACGGACCACCTCGACCTCGCTGACACCGGCCACGCGAAACTCATCGGCCCGCATGGCAACGATATGGTCGGCCACGGCCTGCGCGACAACATCTTCGGCCCCGGCGATTGCCAGGAGGGCATTGTGCTCAACAATGACGCTGTCCACCGCATTTTCTCCATCAGTGTTGAGATGGACCCGCACGTGCGGCACGACCGTTTCACGCCGAACCCGTGCGGTCAGCAGGCACGTGCCGATTGGCGCACCGCGCTCGTCGCGCACATGCAGTTGCACCGGGTGGAGCTTGGGCCCGAACACCTGCATCCAGGCGTTGACCCATACGGTAGCGAGGAAGGGACGAGCCGACGGCATGCGCGAGACGACCCGTTCCCAGCAGTCGCGTCCTGAACTTTCCCACACGTTGGGCGGCAGTTGCTCGATGCTCATCAGCGCCGTCGAGCGCGAGCGCTCAGCGTACGCGGGACCTACCATCCCCCAATGCGGAACAGCATCACCGGCACGGTACGCGCCATAATACAGACGTCGAGCCACAGTGACTGCCGTTTCATGTATTCCACATCGAAATGCACCTTCCGCTTCACGTCGTCGAGACACGTATCGTAGGGATTCGACACCTGCGCCAGCCCGGTGATCCCAGGCTTCACGCGCTGCCGAACCGGATACTCCTGAATCTGCTCCCGCAGGCGCACGAAAATGCTCGGGCGTTCGGGACGCGGCCCGACCACATTCATGTCACCGCGGAGCACGTTGAAGAGCTGCGGCAACTCATCGATACGGGTCTTGCGAATGACCTTGCCGATCCTGGTCACCCGATCGTCGTCCTGCGTGGCCCAGACCGCGTTGCCATGCAACTCGGCATCGACCCGCATGGAGCGGAACTTGTAAATCGTGAACGGAATCCCGCCCAAGTCCTCACGTCGACGATCCCGCATGGCGCGCGTGCGATTCCATCGGCGGTCGATGCCAACCCGCGTTTGCGTGTAGAACACCGGTCCACGCGAAGACAGACGGATGAGCACGGCCGCAAGCAGCATGACCGGTGCCGTCACGCACACCAGCACGATCGCCGCCGCACAGTTGAAGACCCGCGCCACCAGCTCCGACCGCGGTCGCGGCTCGAAGTCGTCATCGGGGCCAGTGACCGAGAGGGCGACTGGTTCGCTGCGACTGGGCCGGACACTTTGGGCAGGCGGTCGTGGCCCGCCGCCACTGATCGGAATGATGGAGAAGTAGGTGTGGTCGTGCACGCGAAACACTCAGCCTTCCTGCCGACTGTAGTACCACTGCACGAACTGCAGGAAGGCGAAGAACAAGGACGAGAAGACGAAGAGCAGCTGGATCACGGATGAGAACGCGGGCCGCCCGCGCTTGGCCGAGATGATCACTTCGTCGCCCGACTGGATATCGAGCTGCTCGAGGGTACGCCCGTCCTTCACCACGCGCTTCGAGTCTTTCAGTTTCAGCAGTACCACGGCGCCGCGCCGTAGTTCAAGCTGATCAAGATTTGCCGAGACCAATGGGCCGCCAGCCAGCATCACGAGATCACTGACCGGGCGGTCGGGTGGCGCATAGTAGAACCCTGGGCCCTGCACGGCGCCGCGAATCGAAATTCGGGTGAGCACGCTCGAACGGACCGATGCATTCTTGACAAATCGCGCCACATGGGCGTTGAGCCGGTCGTCGAGCTCGGAGCGTAACACGCCCGCGAGCGAGACATCGGGCAGGGTGAGGAGGGACACCATCAGGCTATCGCGCACCGACGCCGTATCGGTGCGTACGGAATCCTGACGGAAGGTGAGCACGAACCGATCACCCACCTTGAAGTCACCCTGCTCCAGGCGCTGTCGGATCGCCGCAAGCTCCGCCTTGGCGCGATTCTGGTTAGCGCCCGTGAGTTGCCCGCTGGCCAATTCCTGCTCGACCTTCGCCACTCGGGCCACCAAGTCGGCTCGCAACGCGCGCTGCGCACCGGCCGAGGGGGCCGCCTGCGCGTACGCCGACGGTGTACCAGCACCAAGAACCAGCGCGGCCGCAACCGCGACCGCGGCCGCGCGGACATGACGGCGAGCGCCACGGGACCAGCATGCCATGTGGGGGAATCGTGTGCTCGAGGTCATCGGCCGTTCACCGGAAGAGTGCGAACAGACTCGGAACCGTCGGTCAAACGCGCCGGCAGCTCTTCATCGTGTGCCGCGTACTCCTGATAGTAAGAATAGTACTCGTACGAGCCGGTGAGCTTGATGCCGTTGAGCACCGCGCCCATCACCCGCACCGGGAGGGTATCCACGACCGCCATCTTGGCCTCGGCCATCTTGCGATCGGTCACGCCCGCGCGCATCACCAACGCCAGATTACCGGTCGCCGTCGCCAGCGCGAAGGCATCGAAACCGGCGCCCAGCGGTGGCGAGTCCACAATCACGACGTCGTATTCGGCTGACATCTGGTTGATCAGCTGCACCAGTCGCGAGGTGGCGAGCAGCTCGGGACCCCGCCGCTTTCGAGCACCACCCGGTAACAGCGTGAGGTTCGCGTGCGCCGCCACCGGATGCAGCACTTCAGCGATCAGGGCGGTGCCTTCCAGATATTCGACGAGCCCCGGGCGGGTCGGCGTGCCAAAGGTCTTCCCCAGCTCACCTCGGCGGATGTCGCCATCGATTAGCAACGTGCGCGCACCGGACTCGGCGAATGACAGCGCCAAGTTGCTGGAGATCAGCGATTTACCATCGTTCGGCCCCGGACTGGTGATCGTGATGGCGAGCGGGCGTGACGGGTCGGCGGCGTAGCGGACGTTCATCCGGATGGTTCTGAACGCCTCGACCACCTGCGACGCGTCATCCGCCAACTTCCGTCCCTTCTTGCTGCCGACGACCGGCACGACGCCCAGCACGAAGAGGCCGAGATCGTTGGTGGCCTGCTCGGGATGCCGGAAGCGCTTGTCGACCTGGTCGAGCAGGATGGCCAGCACCACGCCGAGCCCGAGCGCGGCCGCCAGAGCCCCGAGAATGATGACCGGGGCCGTATTCTGCGTAGGGCGAAGCGGCGCGACCGCGGGATCGAGAATCGAGACATCGGGAACGGTGGCTGCCTCGGCGAGCTTGGCCTCCGCCGCCTTGAGGTTCAGGTTCCGATACATCTCGGCGCTGACTTCCACCTGACGCTTGAGCCGCTGTTCCTCGATCGTACGACTCGGGATGCTCCGCAGGTCCTTGCTACTTTGGGCGACGGTCGCATTGAGCGCCTGCTCCCGCAGGCGCAACTCGGCGAGATACGCCCCCATCGCATTGGGCAGCGTGGTCGATCGCAGTGCGGTCAGCGCCGCCTGCTCGTCCTTGACCTTCTGAAATTCGTCGGTGTAGCTCTCCCGCAAGCGTCGCAACGATTGTTCGCGGTCAGCCTGCTCCGTGAGCGCGCGTCGGAGGTTCTCGGCCGCCGGATCGCCATTCACGATCGGAATGGACAGGACCGCCTCACGCGTAATGGTACCGGTGCGACGACCTGCATCGAGGATGCGCTCCAGCGCCAACCGGTCGCGCTGGTAATTGTCCGCCTGGACGCGATCGCGGAAGTACGCGTCGAAGACCGGTGAATTGGTCATCTCGATGCCCGGCGCGATCGTTTGCCGTTCATTCGGCTCGGTCACGGTGCGGACACGGAAGCTCTCCAGTTGCGACTCGGCTTGGGCGAGCCCATCGGCCGCGTACGCGCGCTGCCCGTCCAAAATCGTGGCGACCGACATCACGTTCTTCTTCTTGAGCGTCGTGGCGACCACGACGAACTGCTCGACCCACGCATTCAGGGTGGCCGCCGTGCGCTTGGCGTCCGTCCCCGTGAGCGTGAGGAACAGGAAGGCACTGCCGTTGTCGAGCTTCATTTCCATTCGGCTAATGAGACCGATGGATGCCTCTCGAGGTGTCTGGACCCGGAACGCCAACTCCGACCGATTGGCAAGGCTGGCGGCGGGCGGCTGCCATTGGAATCCGACGTTTCGGCCGATCGAGTCACCGACGGCCCCCGTTTCCACGACACCGCCAACCGCGCCCTGCGCCTTGGCGAGGTAGGTCAACGTGTAGCTGTTCTGCGCAACCGCGAGGACATAGTCACCCGGGCGCAGTCGCGTCTGCTCCACACGGAATTGCCGAAACAACGAGCTGTCGGCGGCATTTTGCGGGGAGACAAAGAGTCCCATTTCTGTGACGACCGGATCGGCGATCGCGAACGAGCGCAAGAGATCTTTCCACCCCGATGCCTGCAGCAACTCCTCGGCCTGAATGGGCCCGCGACTCGAGCCCTCAGTGCCGGTGCCTTGCTCAAGGAGAATGGTGGCCCGTACCTCGTACTCAGGCTCGATATACCGGGTTGCCACGTAGCCGCCGGCGCCACCGAGCAGCCCAAAGGCAGCGATCAGCCATTTGAACCGATTGAGTGCCGAGAGATATCGCTTGAGCGAAGGTCCTGTCGGCTCAGGGGCAGCAGGCTGCTGCCCCCCTCCCCAGTCTGCGGGAGGAGCGCCGTCTTGGAACGAATCCATCGCGGTGTCCCGAGACGGATGAGGTTGAATCTGCGAACCGGCCATTGGTTGAGCGGGCTGAGGTCTGACGAAGTGCCGGTGATATGACGGTTAAGCTAATTGATCCGCAACACAGTGATGCGTAGGCGCACACACCACGATGCTCCGTCGCTACACCGCTGTTACTTTTTCCATACTGTTGCGGTCATGACACGAGAACTGTAGTACCGACACCACGTTAATTATTGACGATTCCGTCCCCTGGTCGTATTCAATGTAGACGGAAGCAACACATTCGCTGCACCACCGCTACTGTTGCAGAGAACCATCGGGGAGTGTCTCATTCCCGCCGCAGTGTACATCAACGTGCGAAAATCCTGTGGTTCCCGCGTGCTGCGGGCACGTCCCGACTCAGTACCTCCCTTATGACCGACCCGTTCCTCTCCGACTCCAGCGCAACTGCCGTGCCCGACAAGGGCACCGGCCTCCGCATCCTTGTGGCCGACGATGATCGGACGCTCCGGGAAGGATGCGCATCGGTCCTCCAGATGGACGGGCATGTCGTGGTGACCGCCGGCCGCGGCGAGGAGGCGGTGGACCTCGTACGACGGCGCAAGTTCGACCTGATCCTGACCGACCTCTACATGGCCCCCATCTCGGGGATGGAGGTTCTGAAGGCCGCGATCGAGACTCATAAGGATGCGATCGTCGTGATGATGACCGGCAACCCCAGCGTGGCCTCGAGCATCGAGGCGCTGCGCGCCGGCGCTTGGGACTACCTGCCGAAGCCGTTCTCGGCGTCACATCTGCAGGTACTGGTTGGACGTGCGGCGCATGCCGTACACGCCAATCGGGAGAGCCGCGAGCAGATCAGGCCATCGTTGGTCACGCAGAACGGAGCCGGCGAACCCATGGCGCTTCTGGGGGTGTCGCCGTCGTTCCGGAAAGCGGTCGAACTGGCCCAGAAGGTGGCCGCCACCGACGCCTCCGTGATGATCAGCGGCGAGAGCGGCACCGGCAAGGAGATGATCGCCCAGTTCATTCACCGGCACAGCCGCCGAACGGCGCACAAGCTGGTGCCCCTCAACTGCGCGGCGCTGCCGGACAACCTGCTGGAATCGGAAATGTTCGGCTATCGCAAAGGCGCCTTCACGGGTGCCGACCGCGACAAAGCCGGTTTGCTGGAAGTCGCCAACGGCGGCACGCTGTTTCTTGACGAGCTCACCGAAATGACCATGCCGTTACAGGCCAAGTTGCTTCGCGTGCTGCAGGATGGCGTGGTGCGGCGCTTGGGCAGCGAGACGCAGGATGCGGTGGTCGATGTGCGCTTCATTTCCGCCACGAACCGCGACCCGCAGGAAGCGGTGCAGCAGGGGCTCCTGCGAGAAGACCTGTTTTACCGCCTGCGTGTGGTGCCCATCAAGCTCCCACCGCTCCGGAAGCGGCTCGAAGATATCCCGCTGCTGGCCGAATTCTTCCTGAAACGTTCGTGGGAGCGCCACCGCACGAGTGGTGCGCCGGCTCCCCAGCTCACGCCTGAGACGATCGCGTTTCTGCAGTCGCGCCCGTGGCGCGGCAACGTGCGTGAGCTACAGAACGTCATTGAGCATCTCGCCGTGATCGCCGATGGCAGTCGCCCCATTGAGCCGAACGATATTCCTGTGTACGACGATGACGCCGGACCCGTGGCGGACGCGGGACTACCGCTCACGATCATGAACGATGCCTTCCACATGGCCAAGGACAACCTGATCGCGCAGTTCGAGAAGGAATATCTG
Organism: Gemmatimonadota bacterium; assembly: GCA_947462095.1. GTDB lineage: Bacteria > Gemmatimonadota > Gemmatimonadetes > Gemmatimonadales > Gemmatimonadaceae > Gemmatimonas. The sequence continues at coordinate 61,432 of CANHNQ010000001.1, read as the reverse complement.
TCACGCCTGACCACTCGGGCCGGCGGCAACATGTCGAAGGCCGCGCGACTGGCGGGCATCGACCGCACCACTCTTTACCGTCTCATGGAGAAGCATGGCTTCCGGCGCGACATCCTCTCAGGCACAGCCGACTAACCTCGTCGACGTCAGCGACGAGGCGATCGCCGCGCTCGTCGCCGAGGGCGCGCGGGTCGCGGCCGTCGATGTCCTCGACGGTCCCGACGCGGCAACGGCCTCCGTTACCGCGGTCAATGCGCACGAACTCCTCTTGGGGCTGACGCACGACATCCGCTCGCCACTCAGCTCCATTCTGGTCCTGGTCGAGCAACTGCGAAGCGGACGCTCGGGCCCGGTCACGCCGCAGCAAGAGCGCCAGCTGTCACTTGTGTACAGCGCCGCCTTTGGACTGTCGGCGTTTGCCGATGATGCGCTGGAGTTATCGCGCGGCACGACGCGGCTGGTCGGTGACGCGCCGGTGGCGTTCTCCATCGACGAGACCCTACGTAGCGTTCGCGCGCTGGTCCAGCCGATCGCCGAGGAGAAGGGACTGACGCTGCGATGCAGTGCCCCGCGCGACGAGCGTCGGCTGGGGCATCCCGCCGCGTTGCAGCGGGTGATCCTCAATCTGGTGACCAACGCGCTCAAGTTCACCGACAGCGGAGTGGTCGATATCGCGGCGTCCAGCGACGGGGCGTCCAGCGTCGTGTTCACCATCTCCGACAGTGGCAGCGGGCTTCCGGCTCCACTGCGCGATCGCTTCGTGAACGGCGCCTTCGACGCGACCGGCCCCGTTACCAGCGCCGGTCTGGGGCTCCGCCTGTGTGGGGACCTCCTGGGGCAGATGCAGAGCACGCTGCGCTACGCGGAGCGCGCTCCGTGCGGGTCGGCTTTCTCGTTTGCGATCTCGCTCCCACGCGTCTAGCGCGACATGCTTTTCAACAGCATCGAGTTCATTTTTGCCTTTCTGCCCATCGTGTACGCGGTGTTCTGGCTCTTGCCGAACGCGCAGTCGCGATACGTGTGGCTGACGATCTCCGGTTATGTGTTTTACGGCTGGTGGGATCCCCGGTTCGTTCTGCTCATGGCGTTTTCCACGCTGGTGAGTTTCGGTGCGGGCCTCGGCATGCTGCGGACCGCTGTCGGATCTCGTGAACGAAAATGGTTCCTGATCATCCCGATTGCGGTCGATCTGCTCCTGCTCGGATTCTTCAAGTACACCAACTTTGCGCTGGATACGATCCGATCGGTGAGCGGCTTTGCTGGCGCAGACATCGCCGTGCCGCACCTCGACATCATTCTGCCGATCGGCATTTCGTTCTACACATTTCACACGATCAGCTACATCGTCGATGCGTATCGCGGGACGATCACGCCGACCCGGAACCTCTGGGAATTTGCGACGTATGTGTCGCTCTTCTCCCAGCTGGTGGCGGGTCCGATCGTGCGATTCCGTCAGATTGAAGAGGACCTCGAGAAGATCGGCACCAGCAGCCGGACTCAATGGATCGGGCGTGGGCTTTCGTTCTTCTGCATTGGCCTGATCGAGAAGGTGCTGATCGCCGACACCCTCGCCGCGCTCGTCGACCCGTCGTTCGCGAACTGGGAGCAGCTGTCGACCGGCGGTGCCTGGCTTGCCGTGCTGGGATACACGTTTCAGCTGCTCTTCGATTTCTCCGGCTACAGCACCATGGCGGTCGGCATCGGACTGCTGTTCGGCATCCGCATTCCGCAAAATTTCAATTCGCCGTACCAGGCGCTGAATCCCTCCGATTTCTGGGAGCGGTGGCACATCTCGCTCTCGAGCTGCCTGCGGGACTACCTATACATCCCACTGGGCGGGAACCGGAACGGTACGTTCCTCACGTACCGCAACCTGATGTACACCATGCTCTTTGGTGGGCTGTGGCACGGCGCGTCGTGGACGTTCGTTTTCTGGGGGTTCTACCACGGCGTGCTGCTGTGCGCCTACCGGGTCTATCGCCAGACGTGGGACGCCATGCCGATCGCGATACAGCGTGCCCTGATGTTCAGTGCATCGGTCGTCGGGTGGATCTTCTTCCGCGCCACCAGCTTCTCTCAGGCCACTGGCGTGATTCGCCGGATGTTCGTACCAACGGCCGGAAGCATCGAGTCTGAGATCGCGCTCCCCCTCGTGCTCGCCGTCATGTCCATCGCCGCCTGGTGGAGCCTTCGCGGTCCGAATGCGTTTGCGATGCGGCACGAGTGGACGCCGGCCCGTCGGATCTCGTTTGCGGCCGTGTGCGGCGCCGCGCTCGCACTGATCGTCACGGCACGTCCGTCGCCCTTCCTGTACTTCCAATTCTGATGGCCACGCGCCTTTCCCGTATCGGCTGGGCGATGGTCCTTGGACTCGTCGGTACGGCCTCGCTTGAGCTGACCGTTCGCCTCGATGACTGGGCGCAGTTCGGCGTGCCATTCGGTGCGCCGGAAACCTCGCTCGACGAACTGAGCGTACGGGACTCGCTGGGCATGCACGCCCGGGCGGGCACGCAGTTCCGGCAGTTTCGCATCAATTCGTGGGGTTTTCGGGGGCCGGAAGTGCTGCAGCCGCTGCCACCCGATGCCATCGTCCTCGTGACGACGGGCGCGTCGGAGACATTCGGTCTGTACGAGCGTGCCGGCGGGGAATGGCCCCGTCAGCTTGAGCGCCGTCTGGGAACGGAGTGCCGACAGCCAATCGTGGTCCTCAATGCCGCATTCGCCGGGATGTCGCTGCCGACGGTCCGGCAGGACATCACACAACGGATTCTTCCGCGGCATCCACGCGCGGTGCTCTACTATCCGACGCCGATGCAGTATCTCGGCGCTGACCTTCCGACGGCGGCAACGCCGACGTTCGCCGTCGTGAGCCCCCCGTCCCCGTGGCGTTCGCGTGCCCGGCCTCGGTTCCGTGATGCCATCAAGCGCGCGGTTCCCGTCCCCGTGCTGGATCTGGTCCGCGTGCTCGACACGAAGCGCACCAGGGCTCAGGCGAAGGTGGAAGCCCGCAGCGCCGTGCCGATCGACCGACTCGATGCGTTTGAGAAGGATCTCCGGGCACTCGTGGGGGATGTCAAACGGGCCGGGATTGAACCCGTGCTCGTGATCCACCGGAATCGATTTGCGGAGGTCACCTCGGCGGAGAGCCAGCGGTTCCTTCGCGCGTGGGAGCGGTTCTACCCGTTGTACACCGGTGCCGCGATCCGGACATTCGACGACCTTGCCGCCGAACGCACCCTCAAGGTCGGTGCCGATTCCGGCGCATTGGTGGTCGATCCGTTGATGGCCCTGCGATCGTCGGCGGTCCCAGCCTTCGCCGACTTTACCCATTACAACGACGCTGGGGCAGTGCTGGTGGCGGCAGAGGTGGCCGGGAAGCTCGCCCCCCAGCTGTGTCGGGACGGGCGGTTGTCCTCGGCCCCAAGGCGCTGAACCTCTGCATATCTTTCTGGGATCCCCGATGGTCGTCACCCTAAGGAGCCGTTTGCGATGAGTCAGTCCAGCACCACCACCCCCACCCCGGCCGCCACCGACGCCCTCGAGATCCGCGACAGCCGGACCGGAAGCAGCTACAGCACGACCGTCCGCACCGAAGGGCCCGAGGGAGACACGTACGTTCGTGCCATGGACCTGCGCGCGATCAAGCGAGAGTCGGGCGAGTTCGGCATGCTGAGCTACGATCCGGCGTTCATGAATACCGCCTCGTGCCGGAGTGCGATCACGTTCATCGACGGCGATAAAGGCATTCTGCGCTATCGCGGCTATCCGATCGAGCAGCTCGCGGAGAACGCGACGTTCCTTGAAGTGGCGTACCTGCTGCGTCACGGCGAACTGCCGAACCAGGGGCAGTACGACACGTGGGTGCACGACATCACGTTCCACACCTACGTGCACGAGAATATCCGGAAGTTCCTCGAAGGGTTCCGGTACGACGCGCATCCGATGTCGATGATGTGCAGCGCCACGGCCGCCCTGTCGAGCTTCTATCCGCAGGCGCGCGACATTCACGATCCGCAGCAGCGCTATATCTCGATGATCCGCCTGATGGCGAAGCTGCCGACGATCGCTGCGTTCGCGTATCGCCATGTGAAGGGCTTGCCGTTCATCTATCCCGACAACGATCTCGGCTACACCGAGAACTTCCTGTCGATGATCGCCCGGATGTCGGAGCCCAAGTACGAAGCGAATCCGGTATTCGTGAAGGCGCTCGAAGTGCTGTTTATTCTTCATGCCGACCACGAACAGAACTGCAGCACCAGTGCGGTGCGGGCGATCGGCTCAAGCGGCGTGGATCCGTTCTCGGCCGTCGCGGGCGGCATCGCGGCGCTCTTTGGCCCGTTGCACGGCGGTGCCAACGAAGCGGTGTTGCGCATGATCAGCGACATCGGCGACAAGAAGAACATCCCCGCGTTCATCGAGTCAGTGAAGAGCGGCAAGGGCGAGCATCGCCTCATGGGCTTCGGCCACCGCGTCTACAAGAGCTACGATCCGCGTGCGCGCATCGTGAAGAAGCTGGCCGACGAAGTGTTCGCCCAGGTCGGCATGGACAAGGACCTGGAGATCGCGCTCGAGCTCGAGCGCATCGCGCTAAGCGACGACTACTTCATTGCCCGGAAGCTGTACCCGAACGTCGACTTCTATACGGGGCTGATCTATCGCACGATGGCGTTCCCGACGGACTTCTTCACGGTGCTCTTCGCGGTGGCCCGTGTGTCCGGGTGGATGGCGCAGTGGGAAGAGATGATTCTCGACAAGGAGCAGAAGATCGCGCGCCCGCGGCAGATCTATGTGGGCGAAGGCGAGCGTCAGTACACGGACCAGCTCAGCGACAAGTTCCCGCGCGCGCGCAAGGACAGCATCCGAAAGTGACGCAGACTGGCCCCGGTGTGCATGTCGGGTCGGCGAACCCGCCCGGGGCCGGTCAGGCGCAACCCGTCTTCACGGTCGATGTGGAAGACTGGTTTCAGGTCAGCGCGTTCGACGCCACCGTGTCCCGCGACTCGTGGAATGACCGCGAGTCGCGTGTGGAGCGCAACACCGACCGTATTCTTGCGCTGCTACATGAGTCGGGAGCAACCGGCACCTTCTTTACGCTTGGCTGGGTCGCTCAACGCTTTCCGCACTTGATTCGCCGGATTTCGGATGCCGGGCACGAAGTCGCGTCGCACGGTTTCTGGCATCAGCGCATTCCTACGATGACCGAAGCGGCGTTCCGCGAGGACGTACGCTCGGCGAAAGCCGTACTCGAAGATGCCGCCGGCGTGGCCGTATCCGGCTATCGGGCGCCATCGTTCTCCCTCACCGACGACGTGATGTGGGCCGCTCGCGTCTTGGTGGAGGAAGGCTACCGCTACGACTCAAGTCGCTTCCCCATTGCGCGTCGCGGTTATGGCACGGCCAGTGGCCGTTGCGATCCGCACATGCTCGACACGGCATCAGGGCCGCTGGCCGAATATCCGCCGGCCGTGTGGGAAGTGCTTGGCGCGCGCGTGCCCGTGGCCGGTGGCGGGTGGTTCCGTCAGCTGCCGTTGTGGGTCATCCGGCAGGGACTCGGCGCCGTGCTTCGCACGGGACGTCCGGCGGTGTTCTACATCCATCCGTGGGAGATTGACCCGGGCCAGCCGCGTTTGGCGGTCGGCACGATCACGACGATTCGTCACTACCGTGGCCTGAGTGCCGCGGAGTCGCGACTGCGCACACTCTTGCGCACGTGGCGCTTCACCTCGTTTCAGAACCATTCGCCATCGATGTCGTCCTTGCCCGTATGACGAACACTCTGCGCATCGTGCCGGCCACTGACGGCGACGAGTGGAACCGCTTCGTGGAAGGCGCTCCGGATGGCAGCACCTTTCACCGGTGGGAATGGCGAGAGGTCTACCGGGGGAGCTACGGGCACGAAACACCGTATCTGGCGGCGTATCAGGGCGATGCGCTGGTCGGTGTGCTGCCGCTGGTTCGCGTGCGGTCGCTGGTGTTCGGTCACTATCTGATCTCGTCGCCCTTCGTGAGTTACGGCGGGCCGCTGGGTGATCCGGCGGCGCAACGTGCGTTGAGCGGCCACGCGGCCAGCATCGCGAACGGTGCGAAGTTGGTGGAGCTCCGTTCGCGGCGGCCCATCGACACCGACCTGACGTTGGTGTCGCGGAAGATCACGGTCGTATGCGATCTGGTTGCGGGTGACTACGATGCCACGTTCAAAGGTTTCGACAGCAAGCTGCGCAGTCAGATTCGGCGCGCTGAGCGCGACGGCGTGACGGTACGCTTCGGCCGTGATCAGGCGAATGCGTTTCACCGTGTATTCGCCGAGCACATGCGAGATCTCGGTTCGCCGGCGCACGGTCAGGCGTTTTTTGAACGACTCGCGGATGCGCTGGGCGACCGCGCCTGGATCGGCGTCGCTTATCTGGGTGACGTTCCCATCGCTGGTGGGTTCGCGATCGAAAACGGCAACGAGGTGGAGATTTCGTGGGCGTCGGCGCTGCGCCGATACTCCAAGATGGCCCCGAACATGGCGTTGTATGGCGCGTTCATTCGTCGGGCGTGTGAACGCCAGTTCGCCGTATTCAACTTTGGTCGATGCACGCCAGAATCGGGGACGCACAAATTCAAGCGGCAGTGGGGCTCGCGTGACGAACCGTTGGCCTGGTATCAGTACAGCAAGTCTGGCGAAGAGAGCGCCCCGCCGAACCCCGACCAAGGCGCATTCGCCTTGGCGGTGAAGGTATGGCAGCAGCTTCCGATCGCGGTGACCGGCCCCCTCGGCGCACGGCTGATCGCAGGAATTCCTTGACCGCACGGACGCACTGACGTGGCGCTTCGTTCATGGGTGCGTGGGGCGGTCGAGCGCGTGATGTGCGCCCTGCCCCGTCGCACGCGTCCGGGCGATCGGCTCATCCTCGCGTACCACAATGTGGTACCCTCGGATTGGGCACCGCGTGGCGATCGGTCGTTACACCTGCCGGTGGACAAGTTCGAGGCGCAGCTGCGCATGATCCGCAACGAAGCCGAGATCGTTTCGCTGATGGAGTTGCTGACGACCGATGCGCCCCGCGAACGGCGAGTGGCCATCACCTTCGACGATGCGTACGCATCGGCGCTGACGCTCGCCGTTCCAGCGTGTACGGCGGCACAGGCACCATGCACCATCTTCGTGGCACCGGCCCTTCTCGGGACGGTACCACACTGGGATTCGGCGGCTGACATGGGCGCGTGGTCCGACACCGATCGGGAACGTTTTCTCTGGCAGCAGGGCGGCGTCCCGGCTCATGCTCAAGGAGACCTGACGCTCTCGTCGTGCGACGAGTTGCGCATTGCCCAGTATGCCCAGCTTCGTGCGGTCACCAGCGCCACGCTCGTGACGATCGGCAATCACACGATGCGACATCCTAATCTCGGGGCGCTTCCTGCGGATGCGGCAAGCGATGACATCGAGGAAGCCGATCGCTGGCTGCGTCAGCGATTTCCCTCGCAGTACGTACCGGTGCTGGCGTATCCCTTCGGACTTGCCGGTTCGCTTGGGGACGCCGCGCGCTGGACAACCACGATCCAGTACGCGCTCCGTGTGACCGGCGGCTGGTTGCCCACCGCCATGCCATCGGAGCGGTTACAGATTCCGCGATGGAACGTGCCGGCCGGCATCAGTCGGCATGGATTTCAGTTGCGGCTACGAGGGCAGTTGGGCAGTCGGCCGTAACGACTATCGGCGTCGCTGCAGGCGGCGTCGCACGAGGTCGATGGCCCAGCGCCATTGCATGCGTCGCCACTCCCCCGACGGCAGGACGCCCGCCGTCCCTGCCGGTTGCTGCGACCGGAGCCAGTCGAGCAGCGGCGACACCGGTATGAACCATCCCGGGCGCCGCGCAATGTCCCGGAGCGCCCGTTCGACCTGAGGATGTACCCGGCCGTTCTCGACATAGCGCTTGCCGAGGTGCGTGGAGATGATGCAGACGCCCCCTTCGGCCTCCAGCTGATCCACGCGCTCCGGCGTCACGAGATCGATGAACTCCCGACCGTCGTCGGCATCGGCCGACGAAAACCATGAGCGCACCAGCGGTCGCGAGGGATCGACATACGGCATCGACGGATTGGCCCGAAGGACGTTCAGCGAGCTGAACGTCATGTTGCGGACATACTCGTGATGCGAACGACAGAGATCGCCCCACCACCATGGCGATCCGGGCACATGGCCTTGGTAGTATCCTGCCGGCTTGCCGTTCACACGCCCATACAGTCGCTTCAGCACCGGATCGTCGATGCGATCCGTTCCCCAGTACACGTTTTCGCGGTTGAACGAGTGGTTCACGTACAGGCGCGGAACCATGCCGAACAGGTCGCGATGGAGCTCCATCGCCGCCTCGGTCGTGGCGCGGTCACTCGATTCCATGGTGGCGCCGTGCGAGGCGATCTCGAACCCATCGGCGGCGAGGCGTTGCACGAAGGCGAGGTATGCGGGATCCTCGAGCGTTTCCGAGGATTCGAAATTGCTTCCTTCGCCATGCCACCGGAACGGCCACACCGTCTTGGTGGTCCGCATGCCGAGTGCCTTCAGGAGATCGTAGATCGGACCGACGTTCGCCACGGTGGCCACATCGGTGTCGTCCACGATCGAGAACGCAAATCGTTTGCCTTCGGGGAAAGTCAGGCGTTTCACCAGGAGGCGCTCTCGTCGGCAACGATCGTGAACAGCGCGACGTCGCGGGCGAATCGTGCGGCAATCGCCTCTCCATCAATGCGCAGCGGTCCGTCCTCTGCGTTCGCCGCCCCGAGCTCGGACACGAATCGACCGACGGGCGCGTTGCGATCGGTCTCGACGTAGTCGGCGCTCCGCACGAGCGACGCGCGCGCCGCGACCCAAGCGAGAAACGCGAACTCCACGCGCCGCTGAAACACCCGACACGACATCACCATCGAGGTGATGCAACCGGCGTTGTCGATGAGCGCCGCCAGCACCTCGCCGTGACTCCCTGTCCGATCCGAGAGTGTCGCGGTGAGCAGCCGACTCCCGGCGGCGAGCTGGGCCGACACCTCGCTGTCATCCAGCCGCCGACCGTTCAGATTGAACTGATTGGTCTTGTTGATCAGTTGGATCGCTCTGGTCCGGTCGCCAGTTGAGCGATCACGAATCGTCATGGTCATGTCGAGCTCGCGAAGGAACGCGTAGACGTCTCCGCCGCTGGCAGCGCTCGGCACGGCCGACTGCAGCCGTCGTTGATACAGTTCGGTCCGTTCTCTGTCCTCGTCGGTGATGGCCGCTCGCGCGAAGAGCCGAGTCAGCTCCGCGAGCAGCGTCGGCAAGGCCTTCTCGCTACTGGGAAACTGCAGTCGATGAACGGTCGGAAGTTCGCGCTCAACTTCGGCGAGTTCGACGGGGTTGTCGTCCACGAAGACGAACGCGTCAAGGCCGAGGTTGAGCTGCTCGGCGAGCGCCCGAATCTGGGCCGACTTGGCGTTCCACGACGCGTAGAATGCGACGAAGTCCGCGCGGTCGAGGACCATGTCGCCAACCGCAAACGGGGCGAGCGCCGGCTGTTCGTCGTTCTTCGACACGACCGCTAGTAACACACCGGACTCGCGCAATCGACGGAGCGCGGTCTGGTAGATGAAGTGCCGATACCCTTTGCCCTCGGGTCGATAGGCGATGCCCTCCACGCCATCATCCCCGATGATGCCAGACCACAACGTGTTGTCGAGATCGGTGACGAGTACCTTGGCGGACGGCGATTCAGGGAATCGGGTCGTGTCGGTGATCGCGCTCACGATGACCGAGGCGACCGCACCGAGCTGCGTCGTGTCGATCGGGAGCCCCGACGCGAGGTACGATCTCAGCGAGAAGACGCTCTCGTCGGTCACTGTCGCGCGCACCTGAAGTGCCGCCCCGAGCAGCCACTGGAGCAGCGACGCGTTGCGCAACGGATCAAGCCAAAGGGGGGGGCATGGTGCGGGCACGTATACAACGCGCGCGCCTCGTTCGGCCAGCCGACGCAGTAGGTCATGCGCGCGCGCCTGCAGTTCGGGTTCCTGCAATTCTGTCCGCGAGAGCCCGGTTCTCCAGTCCAGTTCGGGCACCAGGTCCCAGGGCATCAGGACAAAGCACTCGTGCTCATCCGGCGCGCGCGACTCGTGAACCGCCTGCTGCAGCGTATTAAAGGGAAGGAACCGCAACGTCGCCTCGTATCCGTGCTGCGCAGCGGCAGCGGACAAGAAGACGCTCAGCGGCTCAGCCGTGCCCGACATGCCCACCAAGAACGGCAAGGCAGGACCGCCCGCGAACGCCTTTACGATCGCGTGCGCTTGTAAGAAGTTCACGGTAGGGCTCCACCGGTCAGCGAAAGGACCGCTCCCAATACCAGCATACGCTGATTCTCGAGTACCCGGATGAGCTGAGCGGCAACCCGGCTGATCGGTGTCGCTACCGGGCGAATGCGCGGATGACTCACCGCCGTGGGCACTGCGGTGGTCCCTGACCGCGGGACACACCGCCGTCTGCTGGTAATCATCGGGAGAAGATACTATGATCGTTGGAATGAAAGGAGCGGACGACACCACCAGACTGTTCGATGTGCCGGCGGTATTTCACCATATCGGCATCGCCTGCAAGCACCTCGATCGCGAGGCGGCGGTCTACTCGGCGCTCGGATACACCGTCGAACGGCCAGACTTTGAGGATCCGATTCAGGGCGTCCGTGGACGATTTTTGATCGGCGGTGGACCACGCCTTGAACTACTCGTCGAAATTGTCAGCGGGACGGTCCTTGCCCCGTGGTTACGCCGCGGGATCCGCCAGTATCATCTGGCGTGGGAAACGCCGCACTTTGACGATGCGCTCCGTGGCGCACTCGCGGTCCGAGCCCGCATTGTGGTGGAGCCTGTTTCCGCCGTCGCCTTCGACCAGCGCCTCATCACGTTCCTGATGATGCCCAACCTCCAATTGATCGAACTCATTCAGGCACCGTCGATTGCGTGACGAGCCAGTTCGACCACTCGTCACTCGTGGTCGCCTGAAATTCCGGCGCATCACCGTCACCGCCGGACTCCTTCCCTGTGCATGAACACCACGTCCACACGACTCAGCGTCATTGCCGCCACTGATGAACACGCCACCATGCTGGCGGAGTTTTTTCGCGTGGTGTGGAACGCAACTGGAACAGCACAGGACGTATTAGTCTCCAGACAGCAAGCCGCGGCATCGAATCCGGTAGAGCCGGGGGTGCACCCACCAACGATCATTGCGTTGCAGCAGGACCGCGTGATCGGGTACTGTTCAAGCTTGCCGGTTCGCCATTGGGACGGGGAAAGCGAACGTGGTGGATATTGGGCCAAGGGGCTGATGGTGCTTCCGGAGTTCCGGAACGGGCCGGTCGGCGCTCACGTGCTCAAGTCACTTACGCGGGCCATGCCTCTGGCCAGTTCGGTAACGGTCGCTTCAGGCTCCAAGCGGCTCTTCGGGGCGCTGGGGTATGCGCCCTTCGGCGCTATGGGGAATTTCCTCCGCCCGCTGCGCATTGGCCCCCTTCTGGAGAAGTTGGATCCGTCCTTGCTGGCCCTAGGACCGCTGCCGTCGTGGGCCCCGAAAGCCCTCCAACTGCTTCGCGACGTCAAACTGGCCGGCATATCCGGAGCCCTCGGCACCGCCGGGTTGTCGTGCCTCGAGGCAGTCCACGGGCGCTCACGCGACCGGGTTGATCGGATTGCGGCACCCGACCCCGCGGAGTTGGAGGCACTCTGGCGCCGCGCGAGCACCGGCATCGCTGCTGGCCCCGTACGCGACGCCGATGCGCTACTGACCCGCTATGCCTCCGTGGACGCCGGTGCCCAGTACCACTTCGCATTCGCCCGGCGCGCGGGTCAGCCGGTGGGCTTGGCCATTGTGCGCGAACCGGGAGAAACCGGTGACGCACGACTGCAAGGGATCCGTGTTGCCAGCTTCTCCGATTTCCTGTTCGATCCGCGCGACCGAGACGCCGCCGCAGCGACGATTCGCGCGGGGATCACCATGGCCACGGAGTTGAAGGCTGACGCCGTGATTGCGTCGGCATCGCATCAGGCAGCGGTGGCCGCCCTCCGCCGTCAGCTGTTTGTTCCACTGGGCGGCACCATTCATTTCTTTTTGCGTGATGATGCCCAGCAGGGTCGCTGGCCCGCCACCCTCGACACGTGGTGGCTCACCCGTGGCGATGGCTATTCCGACGAATCATTCTGACCATTTACCATCCGATCATGTCTGTCGACGTAACACTTCAGGAGCTGGTCCGCGCGGTGCTGGAACTCCCGGCCGATGCCGATGTCACCTCGACCGCACAGGGGGTATCCCCGTCTTGGGATTCGTTGGCCCATGTGACCCTGATGACAGCCCTCGAGAGCGAGTTCGATCTGGAGATCGATCTTGATGATTCTCTGCTGCTTACATCCTACGATTCCGTCCGGAAGTACGTGGCCGCGCGCCGCGCGTGACCGACGCGCACGGGCACGCACGAAGCCCTCGCTCGTTTCTCGAGGCGCATTGACGGGCCCGTTGCGTGGAGCACGTGCCACGAGGTTCGGTTCCCGAATGAAGATGTCAAGCATTTCCGCGTGCTCGTACTGTTCGGGGCTGCACCACATCTGCTCAGCCGTGGCCAAGACCCTTTCGAGAGTGAATGGCGCGCCGATAGATCGACAGATAGCGGTCGATCATGGCATCAAAGCTGTATTGCTCGTTCACAAGCCGCCTGCCTTCGTGAGCCAATGCCTGTGCGCGATGCGGCTGGCGAAGCAACGTCTCGAGTGCGTCCGCAAGGGCCTCGGCGTTTCCCGTCGGCACCAGGACGCCGGTCTCACCCGGCCGCACGAGCGTGGGGATGCCTCCAACCGCCGATGCGACGACGGGCAGCCCCGCGAGCATCGCTTCCAACAGCGCCAAGGGGAGCCCCTCGTTCAGCGAGGGCATCACCCAGCCATCCGCGGCGGCAAGCAAGTCAGGAATATCACTGCGCAACCCAAGCAGCTGCACGTGGCCGTCGAGACCAGCCGCCGTGATGTGCTCACGGAGCGATCGTTCCTGATCGCCTCGCCCGGCGATCGCAATGCGCCATGGTGGCAGCCCCTCACGATGCACCACCTGTGCAGCGGCGGCAACGAGGGTGCTGTGCCCTTTCACCTCGTACAGATTGCCCACGGCCAGCAGGAGTTGATCGGCGCGGCCCAGCCCGAGCGCTGCGCGCGTCGCATCGCGATCACCCGGCCGGTGCCTGACACCGTTCGGCACCAGTTCGACGCGTGACGCAGCCATGTTCAGCGAAGTGGCGAGATGCTCGCACGTACTTTCGGACACGCCGACAACCGCCGTGGCGCGCCGAGCGGACAGTCCGAGCGCGACGCGACGTCGCATCGCGGTGGCGAAGGTGGTTCCGCCGTGCATGGTCAGCACGTGCGGCGTCCGTGCAAGCGCACCGGCTACCCCCGCGTAAAACCCCATCGTGAACTCGTGCGCATGCAGGACGCTGAGTCGTTGCTCGCGCACCCATCGGGCCATGTGTACGGCCACGCCGGCGTCCAGCGGCCGCGAGAGCTTGGGGAGATACACCGAGTGGCCGGCCGCCTGCAGACGCTGAGTGAGCCAACCCTCACCGCCGGCAAAAACGGCGGGGCGTACGTCGATGCCGCGCGCCGCGAGACCGTCGGCCAACGCGAGGACCATCGACTCCGCTCCGCCGGGGCCATCGGACTCGATCATGACCGCTACCCGTTCGATGTCCGGCGTGCGGACATCTCGCTCGCGTGGCACTAGGCGCCTTCGGGACGAGGATCGAGGATGGCGCGACGGTTCGTGTACACGGCCCGGCTCGGACGCGCGTGCGGATTACGCCAGCCAGCCGCCGGTGACGCAGCCCCTCCGGCCCACGATCGCGGCGCACCGATCGGTGTGCGCAACGCCTCAGATCCGGAGCGCGTCCCTTGGACAAGCCCAAGCGCAGCGGCGTGCAATCCCGCGGTCATGGCGAGCTGAAACCAGAGAAACGGGTAGAAGGCCACCGCCATGAAGAAGCCGGCAACGGCGAACCCCACCACGCCCGCATCGAGACCGAGCGACATGTGCTGCATGAATCGCCCGCGCTCGCCGAGTTGCTTCAACACACGGCGTGTGCGGCCGTTCACGTACCAGATCGCTCCCAGCAGAGCGCAGAAGAGCGCGAGGCCGGTATAGCCAAGCTGCGACATGACCTCGATGAAGCTGTTGTGCGAGACCTCGACCACGGGCTCGCCGCGAATGTTGAGGCGTTCGACGAGCCCGGACTTCGCGGCGTAGTTGCTCTTGTAGTACGGCACCCAGTTCTCGTAGCCGACGCCGAGAAACGGGTGATTCTTGGCCATCTCTCTGCCCGCCTTCCAATAGGCGATGCGCGCGAGCGACGTATTGTCGGTGCCGATATCATTAAAGCGCTCTTTCTGTGACGCCGGGATCGCGAGCCAAATGAGCGGAGTCACCACCGCCAGTACGAGCAGTCCGCGCACTTTGGTTCGGCTTCGCATCAGCATCCACAACCCGACGCAGGCCAAGGCCAGCTGCCCACCGCGCGACCCCGAGGCCACCACCGACAGCACGGCACTCACCGGTAGGAAGGCGAGGAGCACAAGCTGTGTTCGCGAGAGACGGGGAGCCAAGCCTACCATGAAGTGGAACGCGAGCGGGATGAAGAGACACATCTCGAGCGCGAACTCCCCGGAATTCCGGAACCAACCCGGGGCCCCGCCGTTGCCCCAGGATCCAACGAGAAACGACCGGAACCCGTGCTGGCTCATTTTGGTGTTCCAGAGCATGAACAGCAGGATGAACAGGAACCATCGGCGTTCGGTGCTGGCCGAATTGGCGATCAGAATGAACGCGATGATCCAGTTTACGTAATTATTGAGCTTGCTGAATGAAATCTCAGGATACGACGCGAATGTGCTGCTCAGCACCACCACGAGGGTGAACGCCAGCATGAGCCAGTTCAGCATGCTCTTCGAGCGAAAGCGCAACCCTTCCACGACGAAGGAAAGGGCGGCCACCCCGATGCAGAAGAGCGCATAGGGCGGTCCCTGCAGCGATTCATAGATCTGCTGCGGCCGGACATACTCGAAAAAGACGTAGAGGCAGGTCCACTTGAAGGACCATGGCTCCGCCCAGAACCCACTCCAGATCGCGCTGAACCTGAGCGAGGCCATCGCTTCAGGAATGGTCCCGGAACTCTCCCGGGAAACGGCTCGTGTCGCCACGCTCTCCAAGCTCCTTCAAGGTCGGTTCTTCAGAATGCCGTAGGCTCGGACGATGGTGCGCGAGGCAACGGCACTCCTTCACGCAGCCGCTGCGGCGACGATCTCGGGCCCACGTGCAAGCTAGCGGACGCACGCCTCCACCGTTACACCAGTGGCATCAGATCGAGGCATCAGACGGTCCGCACTTGAAGACGAACCCGAGCGGCGCATGTCACGGCGCGCCCCGTCGCCGGCGCTCGGACCGAGCCCATCAGGCGCTCGTCCCTCAGCGGCATCGGACTCGTCGGCAACCGATCGCCGCCGTGCGCCGTTGGCTCCATTCGCCCGCGAACAAATAGGGATCAGCATGGCCAATGTTGATGAAGGCGCCCCGACGACTCTTCACGTCGGGGCGCCTCCACCAATTCACCGGTGCGATTTGAATTCAGCAGCGAGGTGCCGAGCAACTCACGTCGCGGCGCGACTACGGAATGACGGAGACGTACACGTGATCCCACCAGATGTAGTCGTCACGCGAGCGAGACGCCCCGCCGCCGCCGCCCCAGATCGGGTCGATCTTCCGGCCATAGAACATCACGGGATTCGATGCGGTGATCCAGACCATGTCCTTATAGTCGAACACCTGCACGCCATCGATCCAGAACTTGAAGGTACCGTTGGCGACGCCCATGGTGTTTGCCGTGGCCAGCATCTCGTACCGATGCCAGGTGCCGGCGAGCAATCGCTTGGAGGTATTCATGTTCATGTCGATTCGACGTCCGACCGGGCCCGGGCCCTGCTGTCCGAACCAGATCTTCCATGACGTCATCACCGACGTGCTCGACGTATTCCCCTCGATGATGTTGTAGAACTCGACGGCCGGCTTCGCGCTGGTTCCACCAACGCCCCAGTAGCCGAGCGCCTTCACGCCGACCAACTGCGTTTCAAAACTGTTTACACCGATCTGAATGGCGCCCGACTCGTACCATCCGCTGTAGCCCGTCGACGACGGCGCGGTGAATCCCATCTGTCCGCCAGGCTGTTCACCGAACGGCAGTCCCGTCTTGTAGAGGAATCGGTACGAACTGCCGGGGCTGAGCGGTCCGCTCGTTGCGGCATCCTGAACGAGGTCGCCCGCCGTTCGCTGGTACAGCCACCACGGGAGCCCCCGCTGCGTGCCATCCATCGGGTTGTCCGACAACATCGTATACCCTGCCGGCTCATTCGGCCGGGACGGCGCCGGCGGCGACGTCACGTCGTTCGTAATCCCGGCCACCGTCACCGTCGCCGTATCCCGCAGCGTTCCGCCGCTGTGCGCCAGGATGATCTTGTACGTGCCGCTCGTGCTTGGCGCCGTCCACAATCCGCCCGACGTCACGACACCGCCCGTCGCGCTGTACGCGATCGGCGGGAGCGTGGTCGCCCCGGTGCTCCAGTTCGCGGTCGCGGCAAACTGCTGCGTCGCGCCGGCGTTCACGGTCGCGGTCTTCGGGCTGATCGTCAGACGCGTCAGCTGCGCCGGCACCGTGGCCGACGCAATCGACACCGCCGCGGTGTCCGCCCGACCGCAGCCGCAGTTCGCAATCACCATGAAGGAGCCGATCAGCTGACCCGCTGTGTACAAGCCGCTGCTGGAGATAGTTCCTCCCGTCGCTGTGTAGGTTACGCTGGCTGCGCGGGTCGCCAGATCCGACCACGTGGCCGTGGTAGAGAACTGCCGGGTTGCCCCGGGCGCAAGGGTTGTGCCAGTCTTCGGGGAAATGGCGAGTCCGGTGACCGTCGGCGTTTGCGTCGGTGCGGTCGCCTCGAGGTATCGTCCGTTGGTTACTCCGTCAATGGTGGCGAGCACCACGGAAGAACCCACCGTCACCGCCGTGACCACGCCGGTGGCGCTGACGGTAATGGCGGATCCGGCGGTTGCGGACATGGACCACGTTACCGCACGTCCGGCGATCCAGTTTCCAGCGCTGTCACGCGGTGTCGCATACAGCGTCATGGAACTGCCCACCGCCATCGAGGGCGACGGCGCCGTAATGTCCACCGTGACAACCCGTGGGGTTGCGGTCGTCGTCGTGGTCGTCGTCGTGACCGTCGCCTCGACAACTTTGATCGCAAACGTGGATTTACTGCCGTTGCTGCCGGTCGCCGTTACCGTGGCCGCGCCGACGGCGCGGCCGGTCACCACGCCGCTCGAGCTCACCGAGACCACGCTGGTGTTGCTGCTGCTCCAGCGAATCGCACGGCTGCGCCGCACCGACGAGGTCGCGCGAAGCGCGAAAATCTCGCCGACCTTGATCTCCGTGGTGCCGTTGGCCAACACGACCGCGTACTGCGCGTTCGCGCCGTCCTCAGCCGAATTCATGACCTCGGTCGGACTGGCCGTATCCTGGCCGCACGCGGTCAACATCAAAACTGTCGCGGCGAAAACGAACCGCTGCATCCTGGGGTGCATCTGGCCCTCCGATGGGTCCAATCGCGTTCGGTGGCTCGGCCGGCGTGGCAATCACCAGTGTGTGATCGCGGTAGCCCCGCAGCTTTGCGTCCCACGCTTTCGCATGGTTTGCCTTTGTCGTTCCCCGAGTCCGCTCCTACGGAATCCAATCACGCGGCGGATCACCCTCGCTCGCGGACTCAACCTTTGGACGACAACTGGATCGGAGCGTAACGGCCCCTTCTATCACAAAAGGTGACCAAAATCGCGTCTTCATCGTTTCGTCATCACAGAGCGGTGCGCCAGATCACACTGTAACGCCTTGTGCCGCCAGCGGAACGCGGGATGGTGCGCCACATCACGAACACACCGACGCGCGACGCGTCGGCACGACATCACCGGCAATCAGTCGGGATCAGTTCGTGACCAGCGACAGCCAACGTGGCGCGTGCGCCAGGATCTGCTGGAACGCCAGGCGTGTGGCATCATCACCGCGGGCGTAGGGATCGACGATGGTCCGATCGATCGGATCGTCACTCGCGCCATCGCCGATCAAAAACACGCGAGCGGCGTGCATGGGGTGGCGCGAGAGTACATTCGCCTCGTTCGCCCGGTCCATGCACAGGATCACATCACCGGCACCAACCGTCACCAGATCGAGGGGGGTCGCGGCGTGTGTATCGAGCGGCACGCCGAACTCCGGGGATACGCGCCGCGCAGAGTCCTGCGCCGGTCGACCCGCCGTAGCGTGCGTGCCAGCCCCGATGATGCGCGACGCCAACTCCGGCGCCTGCTGTCGCAGATACGCCACCGCAAACGCGCTGCGCATGATGTTGCCGTGACACACGATCACCAGCCGTTCGGGGGCGGCCGCGATCACGGCATCGAGTCGACGGCGGCGAGTCGCGGCGCGCTCCAGCAGCCGGCCAATCGCCGCCATTCGCGCCGGAGCGGGCAGTACACGGAGCAAACCGGCAATTCGGCGCGCCGCACGCCACCGGTGCAAAATGGACGACAAGAAAGTGCTCCGTGACCATCGAAAAGCGTGAGAGATCCGCGCGCCGCTGGTGCGCGCGGAGCCTGCGAGCGGAATATGACGTCAGGACGACTATAATGGTCACTGCGCCGTCAATGTGACTCAGACCCGTGATCCCGTGCCCACCACGATGCCACGCCTTACGATCGTCATGCCCACGCACGCCGAGCGCGGCTTCCTGGAGACGTCCATGGAGTCGGCCATTCGGAGTCTCCGGGCGGATGATGAACTGCTGGTCGTGGCCAACGGCGCATCGGCCGAATATCTGGCCGCGCTTGGCGCCATCGTGCATGCGCCAGCACGGCTGCTCGTACTCGCGGAGGCTGGGGTGGCCCATGCGCGCAACGCCGGGCTTCGTGAAGCCACGGGCGGCTGCGTGCTCTTTCTCGATGACGATGACCTGCTGATCGACGGCGGCGTGGACATCCTGCGTCGGGAACTCGAAGCCCACCCGACGTGGAGCGGCGTCGCCGGCGAGGTCATCAGCTTCGACGGCGCTGACGAGCAACGGCGTGATGAGTACGCCACCGGCGGCACGCTGATCACACCGCTGCGCCTGCTGGGCCGATCGATCACCACGCCGGGGGCCGTGCTGCTGCGCACGGACGTCGTGCGGCGAGTCGGCGGCTTCCATCAGGAGCGGGTGCCCACCGAAGATTTCGATCTGTGGCTGCGCATGGCCGCGGATGCGCCATTGGTCGGTGTCTCGGCACCCGTGCTCCGCTATCGCGTGCACGCCGCGGCGGCGTCGACCAATGTGCTGCGCATGAGCGCGCAGGCACTGACCACCTTTCACCTGCACGCCGGTGCCTACTCCGCGTGGAGGTTCAGCATGGCCATGCGTCGTGCGGCGACGCGCATGGCCGGCTACCACCAGATGAAACTGCAGGGTTTGGCACGAGCACACGCACGGTCCGGCCAGTGGACATCCCTGTCAGCGCTCCTCGTGCTTCTCGCGCGCTTTCGTTGGCTCTCGCTGCGGAGCCGAGTGCGCGCGCGCGTATGGCGAATGGTCAACCGGCGAGCGGCCGCGGGCACGGGCAATCGGGGCGAGCCGCCAGTGCCTTACCGCGACCAGAGCACCTCCACACTCGACGTCGCCGAATAGCCGGCGGTCACGCCGCCACCCGCCAGCAGTAACCGTCCCTCATGCAGCACGGGAAAGGCGCCATGGCGCGCGGTCGTGAGTGCGGGGCCCACGCGCCAGCGATTACGGGTCGGATCGTAGATGTCCACGCGGGCGTACACGCCATCGGGGGTCGCGCCCGCCCCGGCCAGCGTCTCACCGCCGATCACCCAGAACTCGCCATTCACGAACACTGCTTTGCCGGTGCCACCGCGAGCCTGTGGCAGGGGTTGGGGACTGCCCGCTCGCCCATCGCTCACGGTCCACTTATTCGTGGCCGGATCGTAGATCTGGACATCATCGTACCCGTCGGCCACGACGTTCTCGTCGCCGCTCCCCGGACCACGACCGCCGAACACGTAGAAGCGCGTGCCGTCCGTTCCGGACGCCGCATGGTTGCGCGGGCGCGGCATCGGTGCCCGCTCGCTCCACGTCATCGTGTTGAGGTCCAGCATCGCCATCTGTGGCGTGGTCCGGCCGTCCACAATGCCGCCGGCCACAAAGACTGATCTCCCGATGACGGCGGAGGCGCTCGACCCCGCCGCAAACGGCATAGTGGGCCCGAGTGTCCACTGTCGCGTGGCCGGATCGAAGATCTGCACACGCCCCTCGCTGAATCCGCCAATGCCGCCAAACAGGAACCAGCGCCCGTCGATCACTTCGGCCGCGTGATGATGCCCGGGCGCGGGACGGGCGGCATCAGGAACGACATTCCAGTCGCCGCGCGCCACGTCGTAGCGAAGCGTCTGTACCGAACCCTCACCCACTACGAACAGGCCACGGTCGATGAGGCCCGCGGCGACTTCGCCCAGGGCGATCGGCATTGGCGATGACGGCCACCACGTATTTCGCAACGCCGCCTTCCAGAGGTACGGCGTTTCAGGAGAGTTCCACCGCGGCGCGCCGAGTCCGGCGATCACGGTGTCGTGTCGCACCACCGCCAGCCCGCCGAGCATACGAACTGGCGCCAAGCCAAGATGCGTCCAACGATCGGCGTTCGGGTCAAAGGCGTAGATGTCGCTCAGGTTCTCGACGCCAGAGGGGCGCGAACGACCCCCGACCGTAATGATCCGTCCGTCGTGCACGAACGTGGCCGGCTCCGTGTGCGACACAGCCTTGGGCATCTGGCCGAGTGCTTGCCACGCGTCTCGCGCCGGATCGTAGCGATGCACGACCGTCAACTCGAGCGGCACGGGATCATGGCCGCTGTTCCCGCCGATGGCGTAGAGCGCGCCGTCGAGTACAACGGCGGATAAGTGCCCGCGCGGGATCGGCAAACTCGCACGCTTCTCCCACGCCGTCGCCCCTGGCCGCAGCAGCCAGTGATCGGGCGAATCGGTATTGCGGTCGGCGAGCCACCCGCCAACGAAGTGCAGCGTGTCGCCGCGCGACACCAGCGCCCCGCCCCCGCGCGGCCCGGGAAGCGCGGGTCCTTCGGTCCACTGGTCGGTCGCCGTGGCGTAGCGCCACACCCGCGCCGTGGCGGGCCCCGGATGATCACCCTCAAAACCACCGGCAATCCAAATGGTATCACGCACCAGCACACCGGTGGTATGCGTCAGGGCGACCGGCATGTCGGCTTTGCGTTGCCAGACGCCCGTAACAAGGTCGAGCATCTCGACCCGCGAGGTCGCGGCCGGCTTCTCGGTGTAGAACCCGCCGAACACGAACAGCTGACGGTCGGCCTGCACGCGAATCATCTCGTACCGTGGCAGGTCGGTGCGGGTGAAGAGCGTCCAGCCGGGCACGACCGGATCACGCGGCCGTGCCATGAAGCGTTCCAGCGCGTCGATGGGCCATTTGCGGCCCACCACGAATCCCGAGCCGGCAACGATGATCGCGCCACCCGCGAGTAGACCGAGCGCGGCCAGACGGCGCGGCGGCAGGAACCCAAATTTTCGCATCGGCACGCGGCGATTCCCGAAGAAGATTCCTAGCGAGGGGCAGGCACGGCGAACGCACGCAGCGCGGCACCAGCACCGTTTCCGGTGGCCACCACCACGTACGTGCGGCCGTTGGTCGCCCGGAACACCATCGGATTACTGTATCCGATCTGTCCAAGGGGAAACGACCACAACACGGCGCCCGACTCCGCGTCGATCGCGAACAGCTCGGCGCCGCCCCCCGTGATGAACACCAGACCGCTGGCCGTCGCAACGCCGCCCGGTGCACCAGCCACGCCGAGCGCCGGTAAGGCCAGCGCGCGGAGGGCGGGATGGTGTCTGATCGCGGGCGTGTCGCCCAACACGATAGTCCAGCGATGTTCGCCCGTGGTGAGATCCACCGCCGTGAGCGTACCGTATGGCGGTTTACTGATGGGCAGCGAAAGAGGCGATGCCTTGCGCGGCCACCACCAGCGTGGATCCGGCAATCGCATTGTGAGCGGCCGCCCCGGATCGACCTCGGTGGTGTCCGTGACGTAGCGCCGCGCATCGCCCGTGGGGACCACGCGAGCCAGCACCGGCAGATTCGTCGCCTTGATAAAGGCCAACTGGCGGACGGGATCGATCGCGGTGCTGCCCCACCCCGCCCCACCGATCCACCCGGGCATCTGCACCGTCCCCTGAATGGATGGCGGCGCGAAGATCGGCCCCGACCGCACCGCCGCGAGCACGCGGGCGCCCTGTGCGCGTATGGCTGGGGTAAAGTCGACGACATCCTCAACTGCGAAGCCCTGCCGCGCGAACGGGCGCGGCCACGCGGGAAACGGCTGCGTCAGCGCCGCCCGCTCGCCGGGGACATCGCTCGCCGGTACCGGCTGCTCCACCATCGGCCAGACGGGTTCACCGGTGTACCGATCGAAGACGTACAGGAATCCGGTCTTCCCGGCGAGCACGACGGCATCGATGCGGCGTCCATTCACGGTGATCGTCACCAATGCCGGCGGCGACGCCGCGTCGTAATCCCAGATGTCGTGATGGACCAATTGCCTCGCCCAGCGCTGCACACCGGTGGCCGCGTCCAGGCAGACCAGCGATTGGGTATACAGGTTGTCGCCGAGCCGATTGCCGCCGTAGTAGTCGTTGCTGGCGGCACTCACGGGCAGGTAGACGAGCCCCGCTGCGGAATCGACCGAAAATGGGGCCCAGACGTTACCATGTCCGGTGCGCGACGCCGACCCGTTCTCCCACGACTCACGCGCCGCACCAGCCTGTTGCGGGATCGGCTCCCATCGCCAGAGGCGTGCCCCGGTGCTCGCGTCGAACGCCTGCACGTCGCCGGGCGGATCCTGTTCGTGAATGATGCGATCGCCGATCGCGCTCCCCACGATGACCACGTTGCGCCAGATCACCGGTGGCGACGTGTTCCCGAGGTGTCGCCGGTTCACCGGCCACCGCAGCCCCTTGGCCAGATCGACGGCCCCTTGATCGCCGAAGGTGCGCACCGGTGCTCCGGTGGCGGCATCGAGCGCGTACAGCGACCAGCGTGACGCGACCATGATGCGCCGAGCCCCGTTGCCAACCCAGGAGGCGACGCCACGATGCACAAAGCCCGCGCGATCGTCCGAAATGAGTCCCCAGCGCGTGGCCTTCGGATCGAACGCCCACAGCTGGCGTCCCGTTCTCCCATCGAGTGCCACGACGCGATTGAACGGCGTGCTCAGGAAGAGTGTGTCACCGAAGGCGAGCGGGGTGGCCTCGAACCTCCCGGGTTGTACGCGCTCGCCGGTGTCCTCGGCGTCGTGTTCGACCTCGCCGGTCTCCCAACGCCACGCGGGTTCGAGTGTGGCCACGTTGCCGGGGGAGATGTCGGCGACCGGCGAATAGCGCTGCGAACCCGCATCACCCGCGAAGGCGGGCCATCCCACCGGCGAAGCTGTAGACGTGCCAGCCCGCCGCAGACCCTGCGTGTCAGCGTCCCGGCAGGCGACCGTCAGCAAGAACACGAGCGATGGCCAGACACCGCCGAGGGTGAGCGCTCTTCCCATCGGCTAACGACCTATCGTTCCCGCGTGCATCTGGCTGGAGAGCAGCGTGTCAAAGTACGCAATGGTTTTCGCCAACCCCTCGCGCATGGGGATCGACGGTGACCACCCCAGCAGCGCGTTGGCCTTGGAGATATCCGGCCGACGCTGACGCGGATCGTCAATGGGCAGCGGACGCGTCACGATCGTCGAGGTTGAACCGACGAGCGTGATGATGAGCTCGGCCAACTCGCGCATCGTGCACTCCTCGGGATTGCCGAGGTTGATCGGACCCGTGATGTCGTCCGCGCTCTGCATCATGCGCTGCATCCCATCAATGAGATCACTCACGAAGCAGAACGACCGTGTCTGGGAACCGTCGCCGAACACCGTGATCTCGTCGCCGCGCAGCGCCTGCAGGATGAAATTGGAGACCACGCGCCCGTCGTTCGGGTGCATGCGGGGACCGTACGTATTGAAGATCCGAACCACCTTGATGCGCAGCTGGTGCTGTCGATGGTAGTCGAAGAACAGCGTTTCGGCGCAGCGCTTGCCTTCGTCGTAGCAGGAGCGTGGCCCGATCGGATTCACATTGCCCCAGTACTCCTCCACCTGCGGGTGCACGGCGGGATCCCCGTACACCTCGGAAGTAGATGCCTGCAGAATCTTCGCGCCGAGTCGCTTGGCGAGTCCGAGCATGTTGATGGCACCATGCACGCTGGTCTTCGTGGTCTGCACGGGGTCGTGCTGGTAGTGCACCGGCGAGGCCGGACAGGCGAGGTTGTAGATCTCGTCCGTTTCCACATACAGCGGCCACGTGACATCGTGTCGCTGGAGTTCGAACCTCGGATGATCGAGCAAGTGCAGGAGACCTCGACGCGTGCTCGAAAAAAAGTTGTCGATGCACAGCACTTCGTGCCCCTGCGCCAACAGCAGTTCACACAAGTGTGATCCGAGAAAACCGGCGCCGCCGGTGACCACAATTCGCTTCGATTCGATGGACAAGGCAGGAATCTGGATTGGTGCGTTCAGCAGGTACGCGGGGACTCGATGGACCGGACGAGACCAGAGGACATCTGCAGAATAAGATGGCGCGGTTCGATAGACGACTGGCAGCCGCGTCGGTCATTGTGGTCCCTACCGCCCCCCATTGCACCCGAACCACCGCCACCCGCAGCCCCGCCGGCGCCGCGAGCGGGTCGACCGCAAAGATCTACGGCAGAAGCGTCGCCCGGGCGACACGCGCGCACTCCTGCGCCCAGACGATCCGTTCGGCAGCTGAGTCAGCGCGAGGCATCATTCGTCCCCACGCGTGGAAGCAGCCGACATTTGGCGGCTCGATTTCGCGCGCGAAGGTCGAGCCGGTAGATCCGCGCGCCCAGCGACAGGCCAAAGAGCTGGGCATACCTGCGGCGCCGACGGACATCGGCGGCCTCAGCGGTGGTGTGCCAGGAGGCTTGGAAGTGATGGATCGCATGAGTCAACGGTGTGATGGTCACGTGCCCGCTCTCGAACGACTTTGGGCAGAGATACTCGGGGGGGAGAACGGCGACGCCTTCGCGATCCTGGAAGGAGCCGTCGAGCCGGAACCCAAACTGCTCGAAGACGACCGAATCGCGCTCCGGGCAGGGCGTCTTCACGGGGCAGCCATCGGTTCCGACGAAAGAAGTCGTTTCATAGCCGGCGAGCAAAGCCGCCACCACACGGTGGCCTTGCTCCGCGCCAAATCCCAAGCCTGTGGCGACGGTGCCATCGTGCTGGAATCCGAAAAACGCCTGCCAGTGGAGCAGGTCGTCAAGTGGCTGCACGAGTTCCACGTCGGTGTCGAGATAGATGCCGCCGTGGTCATGAACGATCCTGAGCCGGGCCCAATCGGAGACAAACGCCCACGCTCCGGCTGCGATGGCCTCGCGGGAGAAGCGGCACTGCTGCACGTCGAGGTTCGTTTCGTCCCAGCGGCGAATCTCGTAGTCCGGGCATTGGGTCCGCCAACTCGCCAGGCATGCCTGCGCGAGTTGCGGCAGCGGTCCGCCGCCAAACCAGCAGTAGTGGATCACCTTGGGCATCACGATGCACCGCCGCCGGCCGTGGTGCCGGATCGCAGGATCGCGACCGTGTCTTTTCCCTCGACGAGTGTGGCGTAGCCGTGTCCGTGGAGGAGCCCGACCGCATCGGCCTGCTGGAGCGCGTCGAGCAAGTGGTGCTCGTATTTCATCAGGATCTCGACATCGAAGCCTTCGACGTCGATCTGGAGGAGGTCCACCCGCTGCACGTCGTAGCGGTCCAGCAGATCGGAAAACGTCATCGCATCGGCGACCGTGCTCCTCATCGTGGTGGCTGGGGTGTGGGAACGCGCATGGTGGGCGGGCACTACCGAGCCGATACCGCCTGCCCAAGGCGGCAGAGGCGGTGAACGTTCGGCGCGCACTGAAGCCGTCTGCTACTCCACCCGCACCACCGCCACCCGCAGCCCCGCCGGCGCGACGGCGGCCCCACCTTCCCCGCGCAGTTCAATGAGCTGCCCGCCCGTCTGCGCGCCCTCAAAGCTGAAGTGGCTGCTGCTGAACGCCCGCAGTTGTTGCACCGGCAGCGTGAACGAGCCGAAGCTCAGGGACCGCGCCCGTAGCGGGGCGGCCGAGAACGCGCCCGGGTACGTGCCGGCCAGCCCGCTCCACACGTCGGCCACGTTCCAGCTCGGGAAGGTGAGCTGCGTGCGGCTCGGGGTGAACCCGGCCAGATCGTCCACCGCATGCGCCAGCGCCCAGTCGGCCAGCAGCTCACCGGCCGGACGGCCGGTACGCTGCGCGAGGTTGGCCAGGCCGGTCTGAGCACCGCCCTTCACCAGCCCCTTCAGCCACGCGCCTTCGGTGGTCGCGTACTGGTCCGCCGCCCACCGCACCAACGACCAGCCACTCGCGTAGAAGGTCACGTCGTTGTTCGTGGAGGCGCCCAGCGGCGACAGCGTGTCCACGCCACGCAGATACTGGTGCAGCATCGAGAAGTGCTTCCACATCATCAGCGGACGGTCGTCGCACTGGTACACTTCGCACCGCACCGTGGTCGCGAACCCGGTGTTCCCCTTCCAGCTGCCACCGCTCGTGAAGGTGCGCGAGTACAGCTCCTCCGCAATGCGGGCCGTGCTCTCTTCCAACCACGACTCCTCGAACGGCGTGTTGCTGGCCAGTCGCTCGGCGAAGCTGGCCAGATGCTTCCCCTCGTGGATCACCGTGCTGCGCATGGCACGGCGCCAGTCGGCCGGGGGCTCGGTCGCCGTGGCGACACGGGCGTAGAACACTTCGTTCTCGTTGCTGCCCGCGAAGGTGCTCTTCGGATAGAAGTTGCAGGCGCTCACGTACCCCGCCGTGCCGGCGACGGAGTCGTTCACAAAGCGCGTGAACAGCATGGTCACACGGCCGTCGCCGTTCATGGCGCCATTCATCGCCAACGGATCACCGATGTTGTCGCGCAGCAACGGATACTGCACGCGATCGAACTCTTCGCCGATGGCGCGATAGTCGGCGTCCATCGTGCGGGCACGCGGCGCGGTGACATCTTCCAGCACCACGGCGCGCGAACCGGCGTACACCACGCGCGCCGAGACATCGCGACCGGCACTGCAACTGTTATACAGCGCCTTCATCGTGAGCACGTCGCCCACCTGCAGTGACGCGGCCGATGATGAGAGTGCGACCCCCAGGCGATTCACGTTGGCAGCGCGCGCGGCACTCCACTGCGTCGTGGCCGAGCCGGCACGGGCGGCGATGGCACGCTGCGCGTCGAGCTGACCGTCGTGACGCGACTCGGCCGCCATGACCTGCTGCGCTAGCAGCGATTCCGTGCGCAAGCCGGGGAGCAGCGAGGGGTTGATGAGCGTGCCGGGCGACACCGCTGCGCTTCTCGATGTCATGCTGCCGAGCGCCTGCGGATGCGTCATGGCCGACACCTGCCCGGCCATCGCGCCGATACCGGTACCGCGCAGCTCGAAGGCGCTGCGGGCCGAGGCCACGTCGCTGGTGTTCACCACGGCCAGCATGTAGCGGGCAGAGCCAGAGGTCGGGGCCACCAGTTCCGTGCAGCGGATGTCGTCGGGGGTGAGGAGGTTGGCCGATTCGCCGGCCTTGAGCGCCAAGCGGTTGGCGGCACGCACTGGCACCGTCGCGGTGAGCACCGTGCCGGCTACGGTGAGCGTAACCGGCTGCGCGGCGGTGGCGGCGCAGGGGAGCGCGCCCACTGGCACCACGGCGTCAATGCGCGTGGCCGTGGCGCTGCGAACCTGCAGCACGACACCACCCACGGTGAGGCTGATGGAGTCGAGCGCGTGGGCGAGGTGCTCGCCGGTGATGACCACCGAGGCGCCGGAGACCAGCGTATCGGGCGAAAACGTCGCCAGATGCGGGATCGCCGGCACGCGGGTCGTCCCGGACATCGGCGACGCAACCGGCGGCTTTCGTTCAGATAGAGGGGCAGTGGCGTCAGCACTGCTGCATCCCTGCAACACCCCCAAGACGCATGCCATCACACCGGCCGCGCGCGCCGCACGGCGAAAATCGCCAGCGATCTTGGAAGTCGTTGAATTGAATGCAGTTATAGTCATGCGCTCGACAGTCACCGTGTGGGTCCGATCCTTCACTCACCAAGGATAGGAGCAACTGGCGTGCCGAACTCGACCATAACACGAGCAAGGGGGACCGACCCCGCCCTCCGGTGGTCAGCGCCTCACCGGGCGCGCACCGCGCCAGGCGTAGTCCACGAGGATCGGCTGGTGCTCTGACGGGAATCCGCGATACAGGCGCACGACCTCCGGAACGAGCGTTGGCGGGGCGAAGACGTGGTCGATTCGCACCCGGTGCTTGCCGGCGATCATAGTGTGTCCGAACCCGAGGTGGCGGGCTGACAGGGCGCTCACCAGATCGCCCCAGTCGTCGTTCAGCACGCGACTGCCGGCGGGCAGATTAAAGTCGCCGGCGACCACGAAGGCTGAATCGGCACGACTGATCCAATTGCTGGTCAGCCTCGAGTCCATCGTGCGCCAGTTCACGCTGTTCTGCAGCAACGTGAAGTTCAAATGCAGCGCGGCCGAGAGCGCATCACGCGGCGATTCCAGGTGCACGGAGTAGATCGGCAGCGAGCCCCCGTTCGTTTTGACCACATAGCGCATCGCTCGACCGAACCGACCAACGCCCTGCGTGCCCGGCCGCAGCACCGTCCGCAAGCTGTCTACCTGTTCAACGGGAAGCCGCGTGGCGAAACAGAACTCTGGTGTCACGTGCACGGTCAGCGTCGTGATGGCGCGAAGCGAGTCCGACACGATGGTCTTGCAGTCCTGGAACAGGACGACGTCGGCGTCCCAAGCGGCGATGTCAGACCGGACGCGATCGGCCAGTCGGGCGGATCGGTCCGTGTTGTAGCTCACGATTCGAAGCGCTCGTTTGTCGGCGTCCGGCGAGAACACTTCGGGCACCTCGAACCGGCTGACACCGAACAGCGTGACCACGGCGCCGAGGAGGGCGACGCTGCCGACGCGCCAGGATTTTGCGAAGGCGAGTGGTACGAGCAGAATCCACGGGAACGACAGCCACCAGAGTGGCGCGAACAACAACAACATCCCCAGAGGCGTGCGGTCGGCTTGCAACTGCAGATACACGGCGAGCGCGATGGCGCCGAGTGACGCACCCGTGACTAGCAGCCCGATAATGGATGTGAACGGTGCGACCCATCGTTCCGAACGAGGGCTCGCCGTGTTCTGCGGGCGTGAAACAAGGGCGCGAACGCGATGCCAGATGCCGGCATACAGTCGCTCGGCGGCGCTCGGAGGCCGGATGATACCGTCCGCACGAACACGTCGGCGACGCGTCGATTTTCCCGCCGGTGGCGGCGGCGCGCTCGGCGCGTGAATGACGAGTACGCGATCGCACCGCCGACAGCGAATTCGAGCCCCGGCGTGCGCCGGGCTCACATGATAGGTTTCGCCGCAGGGGCAGTTCATCGCGGTCACGCGCTCAATGTAGGCCGAGATGCCGGAGGCGCCAGAACGGCACTTTCGCCCTGACCTTCTCCAGAACGGGTCCGCTCCTTAAATCCTAAGGGATCACTCCCCCCACACCCCGATGGCGATGAACGCTCCGTCCGCTTCCGACCTCACCCGCGCTCCCCTCACGATGTTCTCCGAGGAGGAGGAGCTGTTCCGCTCCGCCGTGGCCGATCTGGCCGAAACGGAGGTGCGGCCTCGCGTTCGTGCGATGGAGGACGCCGGAAAGATCGACCCCGCGCTCACGGCGAAGTTCGTGGAGCTCGGGCTCATGGGGATCGAACTGCCGGAAGAATTTGGCGGTGCCGGCGGATCACTCATGATGGTCGCGATCGCCGTGGAAGAGCTCAGCAAGGTCGACGCGTCGGCAGCCATTCAGGTCGACGTGCAGAACACGCTCGTGAACTATCCGCTGTACCGCTACGGCAACGCCGAGCAGCGCGCGCGCATTCTCCCGCGCATGACGGCGGGGACGATCGGCGCGTACGCACTCTCTGAGCCGGGTTCCGGGTCGGATGCGTTCGGCTTGGCCACGCGCGCCGAGAAAACGGAAGGCGGCTGGACGCTGAACGGTTCGAAGGCGTGGATCACGAATGGCGGTGAGGCCGATGTGTTCGTGGTGTTCGCGAACACACGCCCCGACATGGGCTACAAGGGGATCACGGCCTTCATCGTGGAGCGCGGCACAGCCGGCTTCTCCGTGGGCAAGAAGGAGCACAAGCTGGGCATCTGCGCGTCGAGCACCACGTCACTGCACTTCGAGAACACCTTCGTGAGTGACGCGAATGTGCTCGGCGACGTGGGCATCGGCTACAAGATTGCCATCGAAACGTTGAACGAGGGGCGCATCGGCATCGGCGCGCAGATGATCGGCGTGGCGCAGGGCGCCCTCACGGCGGCCGTGGCCCATCTCAAGGAGCGCAAGCAGTTCGGCAAAGCGCTCGCGGAATTCCAGGGCATTCAGTTTCAGGTGGCGCAGGCCGCCACCGAGCTCGAGGCCGCACGCCTGATGGTGTACAATGCGGCGCGCCTGAAGGATGCGGGTCAGGACATCGCGCGCGAAGGAGCCATGGCGAAGCTGTACTCGTCGCAGATGGCCGAGAAGGTGACATCGCTGTGCGTGGAGCTGTTCGGCGGATACGGGTATACGCGCGAGTATCCGGTGGAGAAGTTCTATCGGGACGCGAAGATCGGCACGATCTACGAGGGGACGAGCAACATGCAGTTGAACACCATTGCGAAGGCGGTCCTTCGGTAACGGCGACGTACGGAGTAGGGCGTACGGAGTATGGAGTGAAGCGGCGCGTCGTACTGGCGGGGAGTGTGGCGCTCATCCTGTTGGCGACGCTGGCGCCGTACAACGCGATCACGGCGGGCCAGATGCCACCTCGGTGGTGTCTGGCCTGCGGTGGTTTGTGGCTCACCGATGGCATCAGCAACGTGGTGTTGTTTGCGCCGCTGGGGTTGGCGCTCGCGATGTTGGGTGTGCGGTGGTGGGTGGTGGCGCTGCTCTCGGCGGGGTTCTCGCTGGGGGTGGAGTGGCTGCAGTCGATTGGATTTCCCCCCATGCGCTCGGCGGCGTTAGCGGATGTGGTGGCGAATGCGTTGGGCGGATTGGTGGGGGTGTGGGTGCTGGCGCTGCGTGGGATGCTCTTCCCGGCGTCATGGCGGGTGGCGGTGCGGCTGGCTTGGGGGTGGGCGGCGGGTGTGGTGGCCGTGCTTGCGCTCACCAGTGCGGCGTTGGGGCCGCGGTCGGGAAGGATCGAGCGACCCTGGGAGGATCGTGGAGCGGCACCGCGTTACGCGCCGAGTCCGTTCCCGCGTGTTCCCGGTCAGGCGTGGTACGGTGGGCTCACCGACAGCGTGTCCGTGAACGGATACGCCACCACGCATCGTGGGACCGGGCCGGTCCTCATTGAGGTGTCGCGGGAGCCGGCCGTCGTGGCGATGCGGGCCGTGCTTCGAGGACGTGAACTCGAACCGTTCGTGGTGCCCATCGCGTTTCTGCACGTCGCCGGCGATTCGTCGGCGGTGGCCTTCGTGGGCGAGGAAGACCTCGCGGCGAAGCTCGTGGTGACGCGGCGAGCGTGGGACTGGGGGCTGGCCATGCCCTCACTGCGCCTCGATGGCGTATTCGCGGGGCGCTCGATCACCGATCCTCGGCCGATTGTACTGGACGCGTGGAGTGCGCCCGATACGCTGCGGCTCTCGGCCACCTCGGCAGCGTTCACGGAAGCGCGGGCGATGGCGCTCACGCCGGTGATCGGGTGGGCGCTGATCCAGACGGTGTTCTCAATTGGTGGTACTTTCGAGCTATTGGCGCATATCTGCTGGCTTGCTGCGTTGATGATGCCGATCGGATGGTGGGGGATTCAGGCAGCGGCCCGGAGCGGTCGCGCGCTGGGCGTCGCGATGCTGTGGCTGTGGGTGGGCGCGGCAGCGATGCCCCGGTTCTTCGGTGTGGCCCCGATCGGGGCGCGCGACTGGGTGATCATGATGGCGCTGCTCGCGTCTGGGGCAGTCGCGGCGCGGTCTGCGATGCGGACACGGGAGCATCCACGACTGGCGGACCGAGCCGACTGAACCGCTCGGGAGTATCATTCGCCTATGCTTGGATCCCTCGTCGGTGTTCTCGATCTGCTCCTTAGTGTGCTGCGTCCCGCCGTCTTCGTGGCTGGCGCCCTCGCCGCCGCGGCGGCCGTGGTGTCGTACAGCGTGCGCACCCGCAAGATTTCGCCCTTCTCCCCCTTCGCGCGCTTTACCCGCGACAAGGTGGACCCGTGGCTGATCGCGCCCATGGAGCGCCGCATCATGCGCGCCGGCGGCACGCCGTACGCCGCCCCTTGGTGGGCCCTGGCCGCCGTGATCGTGGGTGGGCTCATCCTGCTCTCTGCCGTGGGCTTCCTGCGCGATCAGCTCATGATGCTGGCGTACATGAGCGGCTCGACGGCGTCGCTGGCGGCGCTGCTGGTGCGCTGGACGTTCAGCGTGCTGCGCATCGCCCTCTTCGCCCGCGTGATCTCGAGCTGGGTCGGCGGCAGCGCCTATTCCAAGTGGTGGCGCTGGTCATTCGTGCTCACCGAGTGGTTCCTGGCGCCGCTGCGGCAGGTGATCCCGACGATCGGCATGATCGACATCACGGTGCTGATTGCGTACTTCGGGCTGGGGATCCTCGAGTCGGTGATCACTGGCGCCCTGTTGTGACCACTGGTGTTGAGCTGCCACCAGCGTAGGAGGCAGGAAGGAGGAAGCAGTAACGGCGCGCGGTACACCTGCCCCTCCTTCCTGACAACCTCCTCACCTGCTTCGTACGCTTTGTGCAGTTCCACAGTTCGGACCCGTATTCCAACCCGCAGCGGCTTTGTCACAGTTGAGTGACAGCGGAACCCGTATCAGGGGGCGCGTGTTCAAGTGGCATAGGACCGGTTGGTCCTAAACACAATTCGACACTGATATTTCGGAGCTCCAACTGATGCGTAAGCTGTCCATGCTGGTTGCTGGTGCCATGTTCGCGGTGGCTGCCCCGTCGATCGCGCAGGCGCAGGACAAGGACATCGTCGAGACGGCGGTGGCTGCGGGTTCGTTCAAGACCCTCGCCACGGCCCTCACGGCCGCCGGCCTGATCGAGACGCTCAAGGGCCCGGGCCCGTTCACGGTGTTCGCCCCGACCGACGAAGCCTTCGCCAAGATCCCGAAGGCGCAGCTCGACGCGCTCCTGGCCGACAAGGCCGCGCTCAAGAACGTGCTCCTGTATCATGTCGTCGCCGGTAAGGTGATGGCGGCCGACGTCGTGAAGCTGAACGGCAAGGGCGCGAAGACGGTGCAGGGCGCCGAGGCGAAGGTCATGCTCATGGGCAGCACGGTCATGCTCAACAATGCGCATGTCGTGAAGACGGACATCATCGCCAAGAACGGCGTGATCCACGTGATCGACGCGGTGATCCTGCCGCCGGCGAAGTAACTCGGTCACTGCGCAGTAGACAGTAGGGAGTAGGGAGTAGGGCGTAACGCGGGGTGACCATCACGGTCGCCCCGCGTTACTCTTTTTCGGACCCTCCTACCCTGGCTTCATGATCGCTTTCCGTGCTCTCCTTGGCGCTGCTCTGTTGGCGGCGCCCTTCGCCCTGTCGGCGCAGATCGCTGCGCCTCAGCCGGCCGACCTGATCGTCACCAACGCCCGCGTGTACACCGCCGACGACGCCCGCCCGCTGGTGGAGGCGTTCGCGGTGCGCGATGGCCGCATTGCCTTCGTGGGCTCGCAGCGCGAAGCCGCCGTCCTCAAGGGACCGAACACCCGCGTGGTCGATGCCGGCGGACGCACGGTGATCCCGGGGATGGTCGATGCCCACGCGCACTTCAGCGGGCTCGCGCAGACGCTGCGCTCGGTGGATCTCACCGGTACGACCAGCCAGGCCGAGGTGATCGCACGCGTGGTGGCCAAGTCGAAGTCGGTGCCCAAGGGCACGTGGATCACGGGCCGTGGCTGGGATCAGAACGACTGGGGCGTGACGGACTTCCCCACGCACGACGCCCTCACGGCGGCGTTGCCCGATCATCCGGTGTTGCTGGAGCGCGTAGACGGCCATGCGACCTACGCCAACGTGGCCGCGATGAAGGCGGCCGGTGTCACCGCCGCCTCGAAGGCGCCGGTGGGCGGACAGATCATCAAGGACGCCAAGGGGAATCCCACCGGCGTGTTCGTGGACAATGCCAGCGATGTGCTGGAAGCCAAAGTACCGGCACCCACGGCGGCCGAGTACAAGAGCGCGCTCAAGGAAGCGATCGCGGTCATGCACAGCTGGGGACTCACGGGCATGCACGATGCCGGCGCCACGCGCCAGGCCATCGACACCTACGAGGAGCTGGCCAAGGCCAAGGAACTGAATCTTCGGCTGTACGTGATGATCGGCGACGACAAGGCGGCGCTTGATCACTATTTCGCGAAGGGGCCGCAGTCGGCGATGTACGACGGGCAGCTGTGGGTGCGCGCGGTCAAGCTGTATGCCGACGGCGCGATGGGCTCGCGTGGGGCGGCGTTGCTGGAGCCGTACAGCGACGACCCGAACAACTCGGGGTTGTTGAAAAGCACGCAGGAGCACATCCGCGAGGTGGCCGAACGCGGCCTCAAGGCGGGGTTCCAAATCAACTCGCACGCCATCGGCGACCGCGGCAATCGCGTGGTGCTCGACGCGTACGAGCAGGCACTGAAGACGGTGCCCACGGCGGATCATCGGTTCCGCGTGGAGCACGCGCAGATCCTGCATTACGACGACATCCCGCGTTTTGCGCAGTTGGGCGTGATTCCCAGCATGCAGGCCAGTCATCAAACCAGCGACATGTACTGGATCGGCAAGCGACTCGGCCCTACGCGCCTGTACGGTGCATATGCGTGGCAGTCGCTGCTGCAGACGGGCGTGGTGATTCCGAACGGCAGTGACTTCCCGGTGGAGCAGGTGAACCCGCTGATCTCGTTCCACGCAGCCATTGCGCGGCAGGATGCGCAAAACTGGCCGGCAGGCGGGTGGTTCCCCGAGCAGAAGATGTCCCGCGAGGACGCGCTGCGCAGCATGACAATCTGGGCCGCGTACGCGGGCTTTCAGGAATCGTCGATGGGATCGATCACGGCGGGCAAGCTCGCCGACTTCGTCATTCTCGACACGGATATCATGCGGGTGCCGAGCGAGATGGTCATGAAGACGAGGGTACTGTCCACGTGGGTTGGTGGGAAGGCGGTATTCGAGGCGGCCAAGTAGACCGTGTGAGTTTGGAGTGGTGAGTTGAAGTTTGGAGTTGTGGGTTGCCTACGAACAGCGCGGACCGACCAACGCAGAACGCGAAACTTTTACTCACGACTCGAAACCCACAGGCGATTTCCCGAATGCGCACTGTCTCCCTGCTCCCCGCC
Organism: Gemmatimonadota bacterium; assembly: GCA_947462095.1. GTDB lineage: Bacteria > Gemmatimonadota > Gemmatimonadetes > Gemmatimonadales > Gemmatimonadaceae > Gemmatimonas. The sequence continues at coordinate 25,789 of CANHNQ010000001.1, read as the reverse complement.
GCCACCGAGATCATGGCCTTTCTCGGTGCCACCGAGCACCTCGTGGGCGTGACGCACGAATGCGACTATCCTGACATCGTGGTGTCACGAGCTCGCGTCACAAAGAGCAGTATTCCGCATTCGAACGACCCGGCGGTGATCGACGCGGCGGTGCGCGAACTGCATGGCGCGGGGCATGCGCTGTTTTCGATGGACGAGTCGCGCATCAAGGCGCTGCACCCCGACGTGCTGCTCACACAGGCACTGTGCGACGTGTGTGCGATCAGCGAAACCGACGTGCGCGCCTTGGCCGAGAAGCTCTCACCGGTGCCGCGCATCGTGACGCTGGGCGGCACCACGCTGGACGGGGTGTACGCCGACATTCAGGCCGTCGCGCAGGTGATGAACGCCAGCGACGAAGCCGAGGAATTGGTGGCCGGACTGCATGACCGCGTGAAGCATGTGCACGACATTCTGAAGGCCGCCAAAGCGCCGCGTCCACGCGCCGCGCTCATCGAGTGGACCGACCCGGTGTACATCGCGGGACATTGGGGCCCCGAGCAGATCAAGCGCGCCGGTGGTTTCGACGTACTCGGCACCGCCGGCACGCACTCCACCACGGTCCCGATGGAACAGCTGGTGCTGGCCGATCCGCAGTTCGTGCTGTTCGCCCCCTGCGGTTACTCGCTCAAGGCATCGGTGGCGGAAGCGAAGCGGTGCCTAGCACTGCCAGAGTGGTCGTGGCTGGCCGGACGTCAGGTATGGGCGCTGGACGCCAACGGGTTGGTGAGCCGCCCCGGCCCGCGCATCGTGGACGGCATCGAGGCGATGGCGCGCATCTTCAATCCGCTGTTGTTCACGGCGATTGATGCGCGGCATGCGGAGCGGGTGCGCTGACTGCAAACTGCCAACGGCTTAGGAAGCAGGGAGGAGGGTGTCAGGAAGGAGGAGGCAGGAACACGACGCCGAGGTCCTGCGTCCTCCACCCTGAGACCCTCCTTCCTGCCCCCTAAGCAGTTGGCAGTTCAGAATTCGTAGAATACAGTCGACAGTTTCAACCCACCCACAACTTTATCGCCATCAGCACCATCAGCCCCGCGAACATCTTGCGTAGCACGGTGGCATCCACGTGGGTGGCGATCTGGGCACCGAAGTACGCGCCGGCGGCCATCCCCACCGCAATGAACAGGGCGTCCTTCGGATGCAGGTGGCCGGCTTTGTAGTACGCGGCGGCGCCGACGGCGGCGCCAAGTGGCAGCACGAGGGCGGCGAGCGACGTACCCGCGGCTTGCTGCGGGGGCATCTTGGCCAGGTAGATCAGCGCCGGCACGATCACGATGCCGCCGCCGATCCCGAAAATACCGGAGAGCACGCCGGCACCGATGCCGATGGCGACCAGAAGGAGGATCATGCTCAAAGAATAGCACCTATATTTGCGCTATGCTTTCTGAATCCTCCGTAGCCTTCCTGAAGCGCCTGCTTGATACGCCCGGTCCGTCGGGCTTCGAAGGCGCACCGGCGCGCGTCTGGCGTGCCGAAGCCGCCACGTTCTCTTCCGTGAAGGCCGATGTCGTCGGCAACAGCCTCGCCACGGTGGAAGGGAGCGGTGGCCCCACGATCCTGCTGGCCGGCCATATCGATGAGATCGGCGTGATCGTGACCTACATCGACGAGAACGGCTTCATCTACTTCGAGCCGATCGGAGGGTGGGACCCGCAGGTGCTCGTCGGGCAGCGCATGCGCTTTCTCGGACGCCACGGCGACGTATTCGGCGTGATCGGCAAGAAGCCGATCCACCTCATGAAGCCGGACGAGCGCGAAAAGGCGTCGAAGATCACCGACCTGTGGGTCGACATCGGCGTGCAGAACAAGGCCGAAGCGGCGGAGCATCTGGAAATCGGCGACGCCGGTGTGATCGACGCGCGCGTGATGGAGATGCCGAACAACCGCATCGTGTCCCGCGCGATCGACGACCGCATCGGCGCGTTCGTGGTGCTCGAAGCCCTGCGGCGCTACGCCGAGAAGCCGGGAGCGGCACGCGTGATCGCGGCCGCGACAACGCAGGAAGAGATCGGCTACGCCGGCGGTGGGGCACGCGTGGCCGCGCAGCAACTCGACGCCAAGATGGCGATCGCGGTGGACGTCACGTTTGCCACCGATCACCCGGGCGTGGAGAAGAAGGAGCTCGGCGAACACAACGTGGGCGGTGGCCCCGTACTCACCCGCGGCTCGATCGTGCATCCGGTGGTGTTCCGTCTGCTGGCCGACACAGCCAAGACGCTCGACATCCCGTACTCCGTGCATGCCGCGGGTCGGTTCACGAGCACAGACGCCGACGGCATTCATCTCACGCGCGATGGCGTGGCCACGGCGCTGCTGTCGATCCCCAACCGCTACATGCATTCTCCCAACGAACTCGTGTCGCTCGACGACCTGGACCGGGCAGCGGAGTTGATCGCGGAAGCGTGCCGCGCGGTGACCGCCGAGACTGACTTTACGGCGAGGTAGCAACGGCCGCCGGCTTCGGAGGCAGGGAGGAGGGTATCACGCGATAGTAGCCCGCAACCGAACGACAGCCGCCGCCACTTCAGGATCGGCGTCACCGGCGAGCGAATCGATCGCGCCCATCACGGCGTAACCGCGTGCGCGAACGAGGGCCTCGAGGGCCGCAATGCGAATCCACGCATCGCGGTTGGTCTGACGTTCGCCCGGCTCGGCCGCGGCCGCGGGTTGGGCGATGCGCAGCAACCGCTGAATCGCGTCGGCGCTGCCCAGTTTGCCGAGGGAGGCGAGCATCTCCAGCGCCACGTCTTCGTCGCGCTCCTTGTCGAGCGCCGCAGCCAGCCGGGCGGCGGGCGGGCGTACGCCACCACCGCCTCCGCCAGGCATCCCATACGCGGCAGCGGCGATACGGCGCACTTCGGGATGCGTGTCGTCGATCGCGCCGTGCAGGCCGTGCATGGCTTTGGCCGTGCCGACCCGCATGAGCGCGCGGACGACCGCAATGCGAATGCGATCGTCGTCGTGCCCGAGCAAGGGGAGCATGGCCACGTCGGCCTGCTCCACCCCCATCTCACCGAGCAGCGCAACCGCGTTGCGCGCCACGAACCAGCGACTGTCGCGCACAAGATCGAACAGCATGGTGGCGTTGAGATCGAGCGCGACGATGCTGTCGAAGTAGGCACGACGCGCCTGGCTCTCCTGCGCATTCATGAGCTCATGCACCAGCACCTCGACCGCCGCGTCGCCGGCGCGGGCCATGAGCTCGAGCGTCAGGGTACGCTCGGGCGTGTAGGGCACGCGGGTGGCCAGCAGCGCCAGTGACGCGCGGTGCAGCAGCCGTCGGATGATGCGTTCGCTGCCCAGCCGTCCTCCGCCGCCACCCACCGTGTGCACGTGCTGCATCGTGGCCCGGGCGATGGACTCGATCGTCTGCGCGTCGCCGCGGAGCTCCGCCCCGTCGATGAGCTCGATCAGCAGATCGCCGGCGGCCAGCGCCGCGTCATCGGTGCGTGCGGCGGCGAGTCGGGTCAGCGCACCGGCCACCGCACTGCCGCCGGCGGTGCTGGTGCCGAACCCGCGGTCGTCGATGACCGCCGAGCTGAACGGCGTCAATCGCGGCGGTGGTTCGGCGCCCGGCCGCAGCGGGGTCACCAGGATACTCCACGACCGCAGCAGCTCGCGCGGCGGTTCGTCGTGCAGGACGGCACGGGTCATCGTACTCGGCGTCTCCCCCGCGATCGGGCGCGCCGCTTCGCCGCCCCGAGACGGCTGCGCGAAGAGGGATGCGAGCGTCAGCAGTTCGCCAGGGGACGCGCCCTGGCGCACCGTGATCGCTCCGACGCCGAGGGCGAGCGCACGCCGCAGGAGGCCGTCCAACAGTGGGTCGTCGGCCGCCAGACGTCGGTCGATCGGGACGCCTTCGAGCACCATCTGTCCGTCGGCAATTCGGCACAGCAACGCCCCGTCGCGCGAGCGCGCCGTGAGCTGGCGCAGCGCATCACGCACCAGCGGCTGCATCACGAGTTCGGCATCGATCTCGCTGGCCAGATCGGGCGGACGGAGGGCTTGCACGGTGACCACGCGATCGACGAGCAGCGCCAACGCACGGAGCACGGCACGCGACGACCGGCCGTCGGGCACAGACCGCTGCATGCCGCTGTCGGTCGTGGTCGCGTTCGGCGTGCTGCGTCGGTAGCCAAGGGGAGCCATGTGCCGGAAGTTACGAAGCGCGCCTATCGATGGCGATGGTGGTCGACACTTATCTTCCGATCATGGAACACCGCGAGCTTGCCGCCATGCCGTCCTCGGAGCCGACCACGGATGGCGTCACCCAGACGACCGACGCGCCGCTCTACTGGCGGGCCGATGGTCCGCCCGGCGCCCCACCGCTGTTGTTGCTGCACGGTGGACCCGGCGCGCATCACGACTATCTGTATCCGCAGATGCTGTCGCTGTCCGACACGTATCGCGTGATCACCTACGATCAGCGGGGCGGCGGCCGATCCAAGACCGACGATCCGGCCCCGATTACGTGGCAGACGCAGGTCGACGATCTCGCCAGAGTCGTCACGGAGTTCGGTCTCATGCCGCCCACGATCATCGGCTACTCGTGGGGGGCGCTGCTGGCGATGCTGTACGCGATCCAGTGCGCCCAAGACGGCGATACGCGGCGTGCGCCGGCCCGTCTTGTGCTGGTGTCTCCCGCGCCGATCACGCGGGCATGGCGTGACACGTTCGAATCCTCGCTGTCCGCGCGCGGTCGCAGCGCGGAGATTCTGGCCATGCGTGAGGAGCTGGCGGCCTCCGGGCTTCGCGAGCGTGACCCTGCGGCGTATCGCCAGCGGGGCTTCGAACTGAGTGTCGCCGGATATTTCGCCGATCCGTCCCGTGCGCGCGCGCTCACGCCGTTCCGCGTCACAGGGCGCGTGCAACAGTCCGTATGGGAGAGTCTCGGGGCGTTCGATCTGCGCGACGGGTTACGTGGCGTCCACTGCCCGACGCTCGTCATTCATGGTCGACAGGATCCCATCCCGCTCGATTCGGCGGCCGCCGCTGCGCAGTCGTTGAGCGCCGAGTTCATGGTGCTGGACGACTGCGGCCACGTGCCCTATGTCGAACAGCCGGAGCGCTTGTTCACCGCGGTACGTCGATTCCTTGCTGAGAGCCATGGTCCCCTTCGGTCCGGTCACCCACACTCCGCTCACCACGATTGACGTCGATGGCCGCGCGGTGCGCGTCACGTTGCACACCGCGCACGACGGGATCGAACTCGTGGGCCGCTTGTTCTTCGCCGAACAGGGGTGGACCGACAACGGCATCCCGGATCGCGGCGTGCTGCCGGGCCGCACACAGCACGCGGTAGAGCAGCTGGCCCATTCGCTCCGCGTGGAGGAGCTGGTGCAACGCTATCGTCGCGCGAACGCCGAAAAGCGGCGATTTCACGGGCTGCGCCAGATCACGATGGAGATGCTGGCGAAGGTGCGCTACATGAACCGGGTGGCGGTGAGCGTGCGCACGGGGCTCCTCGATGGTGAGGCCGCCAAGCAGGAGATGGCGCTGACGGAGGAGGAGATGCAGGCGCTGGTGCGGCAGATGCGGCATCTGGCGGGCATCGAGGGCTAGGAACAGCGAACTCCCTGCTACCTAGGGAGTTCGCAGCGTTCAGAACCGCACATCACAAGCGGATTGCCAGTGCCCACTCGCGAACCACGCTAGATTTCACGCATGGATTGCCGCTCCGCCGCCTTTGCCTTGACCCAGATTGCCACCCTCCTCGAGCTACACGATGAGGATCGGTTTTCGGTACGGGCGATGCAGTCCGCGGCCCGCGCGGTGGCGTCGCATGGTGAGACGGATCTGGGGGAGGCGCTCGCGCGCGAACTGGCCTCGGCGGAGGTGATCGCGCCGGCGGCGACCGAGGTCCTCCGTGACCTCGCGGCCAGCAACGGCTCGGCACTGCTGGAGCGGTTGCAGGAAGAGACGCCGGAGGGACTGTTGGAAATGCTGCGCGTGCCCGGGTTGGGGCCGTCGCGCATTCGCTCCATTCACGACGGGCTGCACATCGACTCGTTGCTGGAACTCGAGGTGGCGGCGCGTGACGGGCGGTTGGCCGAACTGCCGAAGTTCGGCACGAAGACGGCGGAGAAGATCCTCAAAGGGATTGCCGACTTGCGGGCCACGGGTGCCTACGTGCTCTGGCAGCATGGCCGCGCGGAGGCGGAGCGAATTGCCGACGCCATTCGCGCGCACCCCGATGTCCTCGCGCTCGAGATCGCCGGGTCGATCCGCCGGCGCATGGAGATCGTGCGCGATGTGGATGTAGTGTGTGCGGTACGCGGCAGCCCCAGCGTCGTGGCGGCGTCGTTCGCCCAGTTGCGGGGCGTGAAGGAAGTGCTGGGCGGCGGCGGGCGCACGCTGTCGTTGCGGCTCGACGACGGGGTGCGCGTGGACGTTTCGTGCGTGCGCCCGGAGCAGTTTGCGCTGGCGCTCTGGCGCGCCACCGGGAGCAGTGCGCACGTCCGCCAGATCACCGAACGCGCCGCATCACTGGGCTTCGTGCTGGCGGGCGATGAACTGCGCGACCGCGAGGGTGCGCTGGTGTCGGTCCCCGACGAGCCGGCGCTGTATGCGCGACTGGGGCTGACCTACGTGGTGCCCGAGCAGCGCGAAGCGATGGGTGAAGTGGAGGCCGCCGCGCGGGGGCCGTTTCCGACGCTGATTGCCGAGGGTGATCTCGTGGGCGCCCTGCACTGCCATTCGCACTACAGCGACGGCGGGGCCACGATCGACGACATGGCCAGCGCCGCCCGGGCGCGCGGACTGCGCTATCTCGGGGTGTCGGACCATTCGCAGTCGAACACGTATGCCGGCGGCTTGTCGCGTGACGCGATTCTGCGGCAGCACGACGAGATCGACTCACTCAACGCGCACTATCTGGCCAACGGGATCGCGTTTCGCGTGCTCAAGGGAATCGAGGCGGACATCCTCCCCTGCGGGCGCGTGGACTACGACGCGGCATTTCTCGATCGCTTCGACTTCGTGATCGGCTCGGTGCACTCGCGCTACGGCATGAACGAGCGTCAGATGACGGACCGCGTACTCAAGGCACTCGACGATCCGCATCTCACGATTCTCGGGCATCCCACGGGTCGCCTGCTGCTCACGCGTGAACCGTACGCCATCGACATCGGCGCCATCATCGAGAAAGCCGGCGCGGTGGGCGTGGCGATGGAGCTCAACGCCGACCCGCATCGCCTCGACATCGACTGGCGTGCCTGCCGCATGGCGCAGGAGCGGGGCGCGCTGGTGAGCATCGGCCCCGACGCCCATTCACCGCAGGGCTTCGAGCATCTCGAACTCGGCATCGCGAACGCGCGCAAAGGGTGGCTCACGCCGTCCGACGTGCTGAACACGCGCACGGCGGATGAGGTGCTGGCCTATGCGCGGGCACGACGTGATCGCACGGCGGTCACTCCGGCGCCGATGCGCGTGATGCAGGGCTGACGATGGCGCGCAACATGACGAAGACACACGGGCAGAAGCCGTCGCAGCGGGCGGCACCCGTGTCGCGGTCGCCGAAAACCAAGGCGGACAAACTGGCGATCGCCAACGTCGTGCTGGAGCGCCTCAAGGCGGAGTATCCGGACGCCCACTGCGAACTGGATTATCGCAATCCGTTCGAGCTGCTGTGCGCCACGATCCTGTCTGCGCAATGCACCGATGTGCGCGTGAACATGGTCACACCGGCGCTGTTCGCGCGGTACCCGACCGCCGACGCGCTGCGCCTGGCGACGCAGGAGGATGTGGAGGAGATCGTGCGCTCCACCGGCTTCTACCGTGCGAAGGCGAAGAGCCTCATCGGGATGGGGAACATGCTCGTGGACCGGTACGGCGGCGATGTGCCGCGCACGATCGCCGAGCTGATCGCGTTGCCGGGGGTGGGGCGCAAGACGGCGAACGTGATCCTGGGCAATGCCTTCGACATCAACGAAGGCATCGTGGTGGACACGCACGTGCAGCGGCTGGTACGTCGGCTTGGCCTCACGCGGGAGGCGGACCCGATCGGGATCGAGCAGGCGCTGATGCCGCTGTTTCCGCGGGCAGACTGGGCGCTGCTGAGCCACTTGCTGATCTGGCATGGACGGAGGCGGTGCTTTGCCCGAAAGCCGGATTGTGCGGGGTGTGTCGTGAAGTCGGTGTGCCCGGCCTGTGAGGTGTGCGACTGACCGCGCCCGCAAACGCCCATCCCGGCGGGCGATCCTGTCAATGCGCGGTACTCGCATTAGTTTTCCCTGCTTCTACCCCTATAGGATCCAGGAGACACAGTGGCCAAGCTGGCAACGTTCGAGACCACCAAGGGCACCCTTGTCGCCGAGTTGTACCCGGCCGAGGCGCCCAAGACCGTAGAGAATTTCGAGAAGCTCGCCAATCAGGGCTTCTATGATGGTGTGAAGTTCCATCGCGTGATCGAGGAGTTCGTGGTGCAGGGCGGCGACCCGTACTCGCGCGACCTCCCGGCCGGCGATCGTCGGATCGGCACCGGCGGCCCGGGCTGGCAGATTCCGTGCGAGACGGCCGGCAATCCGCACAAGCATGATGTGGGCGCGCTGTCGATGGCGCATGCCGGCAAGAACACGGGCGGCAGCCAGTTCTTCATCGTGCTGAGCGAGGCCAATACGCGTCACCTGAACGGCGTACACACGGTGTTCGGCAAGGTCACGACGGGGCTCGAGTTCCTCCCGTCGATCGTGGCGAACGATGGCATGGTGTCGGTGCGCGTCACCGACGTCGACTGACTTTCTCCGGAGTTCTCAGATGGGCGGACATGCACAGCAAGGCAGCGACAAGGGCGCTGCGTTCATCGGGCTGATCGGCGGCGCGATTTTCATCGGCGCGATCCTGTATGGCATCGTGCTCTGGACCAACGCGGCGTTTGCGGGGCATGAGGCGGAGAAGAAGGCGGCGAGCGTCAGTGTGAGCTTGCCGGTTGTTTAAAAGCCGAACTCCCTCGTAGGCAGGTGGGAGGGTATCAGGAGGCAGGGGGCAGGACTGCGGAAACGCGGTCCTGCCCTTTTCCGCGTCCGCCCCTGCTCCCTGCCCCCTGACACCCTCCTCCCTGCTCGCGAAGGAGTTCGCCGTTCCGATCCCGCCATCGCGCCAAGGACTTACTAACTGACTGGTCAGTCATTAATTACCTGCGGTGCCCACCTCTGAATCCCATCGCCGGCGAGCGCCCGAAGAGCGACCCACCCAAATCCTCGACGCCGCCTTCCATGAGTTCGGCGAACATGGACTGGCCGGCGCCCGTCTGGATGACATCGCCAAGCGGGCTCAGGTGGCCAAGGGCACGATCTACCTCTACTTCCCGAACAAGGAAGCGCTGTTCCGCGAGATGGTGCACACCACGATCGTGACCGCGCTGGCCGAGGCCGAAGCGTCGCAGGCTGGCCTGCAGTCGGAGCCGGCTGAGGCCCAGCTGCGCCGGCTCGGACGGGGGTGGTGGGCGTTTCTTCGCACCGAACGCGTGCAGGTGCTTCAGCGCCTGGTCTCACTCGAGCTCGGACAGTTCCCCGACCTCATGCACTTCTACGCCGACGAAGTGATGGCCCGCGGGCGTCGCCTCGTGTCGGGGATCATCGCCCGCGGCGTCGAGCGTGGCGAGTTCCGCCACATCGATCCGCAGATCGGAGCCCGCATGTTCTCGTCCATCTGGATGTCGCACAGCACGTGGTGTGCGCGCCGTGAGTTCTTCAAGACACTCGGCAGCGACGAGCAAGTGCTCGACGAGATGCTCGAGTTTTATCTCTACGCCCTGCGCCCATGACGCAACGCCTTTCCCTCCTTGTCGGCGTCCTCTCGATGGCAGGGCACGCCCTGCCCGCGCAGAGCGCCCTCTCCCTCGGCGACGCCGCACGCCTGGCCGCGAAACAGAGCGGCGGCGTGGACGTGGCCCGTCAGCGCGTCGCGCAGGCGGAGGCCCGCGTGACGCAACGACGCGGCGCCCTCTTTCCCGATCTCGCCGCCGGGATCCAGCAGGCCGAGCGCAACATCAACTCCGCGACCTTCGGCTTCTCCTTCGTGAATCCCGTGAATGGGAAGCCCTTGCTGCGCCCGGACGGTGAAATCATCGGACCGGTGCCCACCGTCGACGTGCGGTACCGGCTGCAGCAGCCATTGCTCGACCTCGGCAACGTGGCGAAGTGGCGGGCCGCGCAGTCGTCCGTGCTGGCCGCCAGCGCCGACGTGCAGGCGCAGGCCGACATCGCGGCGGCTACCGCCGCCGCGGTGTACGTGCGCGCGGCGCGCGCCGAAGCGCAGCTGGCCTCGCGGCGCGCCGACTCCGCGCTGGCGGCCGATCTGCTGCGCATCGCGCGCGATCAGCTGCAGGCTGGTACCGGTATCGCCCTCGATGTCACCCGGGCCGAGTCCCAGCTGGCGAATGTGCGCGCCCAGATCATCGGCGCGCGCAATGAACGCGATCGCGGGCTGCTGGAACTCAAGCGCGCGGTGGGGCTGCCGCTCGACGCGCCGCTCACGCTGGCCGACTCGCTGGCCGGCATGCCGGTGGGCGATGTCGCACCCGACGCCGCGACCGCGCTGGCCCGCGCGACCGAGTCCCGCGCCGATGTGAAGGCGCTGCTGGCGCAGGAAACCGCCCAGCGCAGCGCGACGGACGCGATCAAGTGGGAACGCACGCCGCAACTCGGTCTGGTGGTCGACCAGGGCGTGATCGGCAAGAACTGGAATCGCATGCTGCCCACGTATGCGTGGGGCGTGCAGCTGTCGGTCGGACTGTTCGACGGTTTCCGCCGTCAGGGGCGGGTGCAGGAGCAGGCCGCCGCCATGCGGGAAACTGATGCCCGGCTGCGTGACCTGCGTGCACAGAGCACCCTCGAGGTCCGCGCGGCGCTGCTCGATCTCAGTGCCGCGCTCGAACAAGTGGACGCCGTACGCGAACGCCTGCGTCTCGCCGAACAGGAAGTGTCGCAGGCGCAGGAGCGATTCCGCGCCGGTGTTGCGGGCAATGGCGATGTGATCACCGCGCTGTTGTCGCTCAATCAGGCACGCACGCTGCGCAACGATGCCCTGGCGAGCTACCAGGGGTCCCGCGTCGCGCTGGCCCGCGCGATGGGCGAAGTCCAGAAGCTCCCGTAAGCACGCCGGCATACTCCGTACTCCCTACTCCATACTTTGCTTTTATGAAGAAGAACATTCGCCTGCTCATCCCGCTCGCGCTGGTTATCGCCGGCGGCGTGTGGGGGTTCAATCGATGGACGTTTTCGCAGTCGCACGAATCAACCGACAACGCGCAGGTTGACGGCCACATTGTCCCGGTGGTCGCGAAGGTTGGTGGCTACGTCATGACGGTGCACGTCGGCGAGAACGCGCACGTGGACGACAAGGGCGTGCTCGTGTCGCTTGACGAGCGCGAATATCAGGTGAAGCTGGCGCAAGCTGAGGCCGACTATGCGGCGGCCGTGGCGGCGGCCGGCAACGGCGGCCTCGAAGGCCAGGCCGCGGCGATGGTGCGCACCGCGTCGAGTCAGCGCGAGGTCGGCGATGCGCAGGTGCTCGCGGCGCGGGCCCAGGTTGTGAAGGCGCAGAGCGATCTTGCGCGGGCAAAGGAACTGTCGGCGAAGCAGATCATCAGCCTGGCGCAGCTGGATGCGGCGCAGGCGGCGTTCGACGCCGCGTCGGCCACGCTCACGGCCACGCAGCGTCAGGTGAGTGCCGCGACGTCGGGCGTATCGAACGCCGAGGCGGGCGTGCGTCTGGCGCGGGCCCGGCTGGCGGCGGCGCAGGCGGCACGGGAGAACGCGTCACTCCAGCTCTCGTACGCGACGATCACGGCGCCGCTCTCGGGCATCGTGTCACGCAAGCAGGTGGAAGTCGGACAGCTCGTCCAGGCGGGTCAGACGCTGCTGTCGATCGTGTCGGACAGCGGTGTATTCGTGACGGCGAACTTCAAGGAGACGCAGCTCGCGCGCGTCCGCGTGGGGCAGAAGGTCGAGCTGGACATCGACGCCTACGGCGCGACGGCTGAAGGGGAAGTAGAGAGCATTGCATCGGCCACGGGCGCAAAGTTCGCGCTGCTGCCGCCCGATAATGCGACGGGTAACTTCACGAAGGTGGTGCAGCGTGTGCCGGTACGCATCCGCATCACGAAGGGACTGGGCACCGAGCGGCCGCTGCGTCCGGGGATGTCCGTGCTGGCGAACGTCATCGTGCGGTAACGCACGAACGCCATGGCTACGACTGTGCTCCCCTCGGGTCGAACCATTGCCGCTGCTCCCTCGGTGTCAGCGGTGATCGACGATCCGTACAAGAACAAGTACCTGATCGCCATCGCGGTCACGCTGGCCGCGGTGCTCGAACTCGTGGACACGTCGATCGTCAACGTCGCGATCCCGCACATGATGGGCACGCTCGGCGCCACGCTCGACGAAATCGCGTGGGTGTCCACGTCGTACATCATCGCCAACGTGATCGTGATTCCGATGTCGAGCTGGCTGTCGTCGTACTTCGGCCGGCGCAACTACCTCACAGGCTCCATCGCCATCTTCGTGATCGCGTCGTTCTTTTGCGGCGCGGCGACGTCGCTGTGGGGCCTCGTCTTCTGGCGCGTGATCCAGGGACTGGGCGGCGGTGCGTTGTTGTCCACGGCCCAGACCACGCTGTTCGAAGCGTTCCCGCCGCACGAGCGCGGGATCGGCCAGTCGATCTTCGGCGTCGGCGTGATGGTGGGGCCGACCCTCGGCCCCACCCTCGGCGGCTACATCGTCGACGCGTACGCGTGGCCGTGGATCTTCTACATCAACGTGCCCCTCGGCATTTTTGCCGGGTATCTGGTATGGACGTACGTCCGCGACGCCGCACATCAGGTGAAGTCGACGTCGGTGGACGTGCTGGGCATTCTGCTGCTCACGAGCGCGGTCGGCTCGTTGCAGTGGATGCTGGAACGCGGCGAGCGGTTCGACTGGTTCGAATCGCGCTTCGTGACCGGGCTCGCCATCACGAGCGTGGTCTCGACCGTCCTGCTGGTGTGGCGCGAGCTCACGATCGACGAACCGATCATCGACTTCCGGATTCTCAAGTCGCGGCAAGTCGCGCCCGGCGTGCTGTTCGCGACGTTCCTCGGCCTGGCGCTGTACGGCTCGGTGTTCGTGCTGCCGGTGTTCCTGCAGCAACTGCACGGCTACACCGCGCAGCAGACGGGGATGGTGATTCTCCCGGGCGCGCTGGCCTCCGCGTTCACGATGGCCATTGTCGGACGCATCTCGAATAAGGTGGATGCCCGTCCGATGATCGTGTTTGGGGCGTTCATGTTCCTCGGCTCCATGACGCTGATGTCGCGGCTCACGCTCGACTCCGGCCAGGACGACCTCTTCTGGCCGCTCATCATGCGCGGTGTCGGACTGGGCTTCCTGTTCGTGCCGCTCACCAGCGCCACCGTGGCGGGGCTTCCGATGCGGCAGATCGGGCAGGGGACCGGCATGTTCAACCTCATGCGTCAGCTGGGCGGATCGCTGGGCATCGCCGTGATGGCGACCATGTTGGCCAGACAGACGGTGATGCAGAAGCAACTGCTCACGGAGCATGTGGGTTCGTACGACCCGACCACGATGGCACGACTGAGCGGGCTGACCCGCGGGCTCGTGGCGCGCGGATTCGACGCCTCGATCGCAAAGCAGCAGGCGCTGATGATCATGGACCGCCAGATCGCGACACAGGCCAGCGTGATCGCGTTCTCGCGGATCTACCTGATGTCAGGGATTCTATTGGTGGCGGCGCTGCCGTTGCTGTTGATCTGGAAGACCGGGAAAGCCGCCGCCGCCGTCAAAGTGGATCTGCACTAGGGGCAAGGGGCGAGGGGCTGTGGGCGAGGGCCGCTTGGCGGGGGGCGTATGTGAGGGTGCACCAACCCAGTACCCACGCCCCCAGCCCCCATCACAGCGCCCGTACGGTTAGACTTGGGTCAGACCCCTCGTTTTTCGTCCCCCTCGGCTGTTCTGATGCCCCTTCCCTCTCGCCCCGCCGCGCTCGCGCTTGTCCACGAGTGGACGGCCTCGGAATCGCTCCGCAAGCATATGCTGTCGGTGGAGTGCGCGATGCGAGCCTATGCGGTCCGGCTCGGGGAAGATGTGGAGCTCTGGGGAATGACCGGACTCATCCACGACTTCGACTACGAGCGGTTTCCGAATGCGGGGCTGGCGGCCGACGCGGAGCATCCCGCCGAGGGGGTTCGGATGCTGCGGGCGGCGGGCTGGCCTGAGGTGCTATGTGAGGCGGTGCTGGGGCATGCCGAATACACCGGGGTTCCCCGCGTGACCTTGCTGGCGAAGGCCCTCTTCGCCGTCGATGAGCTGACCGGACTGATTACGGCCAGCGCGCTGGTGAAGCCCTCCCGGGCGGTGTCCGACGTGGACGTGGCCGGGGTACGAAAAAAGATGAAGGACAAGGCGTTCGCCCGCGGCGTGAACCGGGACGATATCATTCAGGGGGCCGCAGCCCTGGATATCCCACTCGACGAGCATATCGGCATCGTGCTGCGCGCCATGCAGGCTGATGCGGAGCAGCTGGGGCTTGCAGGATTGGCGCCTCCGCCCTCAACGCCCCCCGTCGGCGATGCGTAACTCGAATGACCCCGCCATTGCCGATGACTTCCGTCGCCCTCTCCTTGCCAGCTGCCTCCCCCGTCATGGGGACTGACCGACCGGTGTCGGCCGAGGCACTCGAAGAGCGCGAGCTGGTGCTGTCGGCGCAGGCGGGGGATCACACGGCCTTTGCCGGTCTGGTGCGACGACATCAGCGCCGCGCGTATGCCGTCGCGCGGGCGATCGTGTTGTCGCATGACGACGCCGAGGATGCCGTGCAGGAGGGATTTCTGCATGCGTTTCGCGCCTTGGAGCGGTTTCGGCCAGAGCAGGCGTTCGGCGCCTGGCTGCATCGCATCGTGGCCAATGCGGCGTTGGACATCGCGCGACGTCGCAAAGTTCGCGACGCGGACGAGTTGCCGGAGAGCTTGTCGTCTCCCCACCGGGATCCGGCAGAAGCAGGTGAATTACGGGCGCGCCTGGCGCGCGCACTGGACACGCTCGGCGAACGGCAGCGCGCAGTGATCGTGTTGCACGACGTCGAGGGATATAAGCACGCGGAGATCGGCTCCCTCCTCGGAATTCCCGAAGGAACGGCGCGATCGGACTTGCATCATGCTCGGGCGCACCTGCGGCGACAGCTGAGCAATCTTCGGAGTGAGAAATGAACGTCACGCGGAACGACAATGGGCACGGCCCGGATGCGGACCCTCGAGTGACCGACCTGTTGCGCAGCCACTATGCCGCGCCGCAGGACGAGACGTACTGGAACGGACTAGAGGCACGGGTCATGCATGGCGTAACCCGTGGCATCGTGCGCATCAGCGATTTGCGTCCGGCCTGGTGGAGCGGCTTCGGTGAATTCCGGACGGCCGACATCCGCAACGCGGGTTTGATTGCGGCGACGATCGCGTTGATCGTGGCCGGTGCCACGTTCGTCCGCGAGGCGGAGCGGGATTCGACGGCGCGCGCGATGGCCCAGCGGGCGGCGGTGGAGTCGGCGTTGCCGCTTCCCCTCGACGACGCCACGCTGACGTCGCGCGTCCGTCCGCACCTCGCCGAGGATGCGCCGGAGCGGTACCTGCATCCTCTGGATTACTAGTTTCGAGCGCGTCGTGTCTACTCCCCGCCCCAAATCACTCGCCATCATGTTCATCCTCGGTGCATTCATCACCGGGGGCGCGGTCGGCTTCGCCACCAACCGCGTGGTCTCACCGCCTCGCCCGGATGCGTTCAGCGACCGGGCGATGGTCGACGAACTTGCCCGCGAGCTCAAGCTCTCGCCTCCGCAGCGCATCGTCGTCGACTCCGTGTGGGATTGGCGTCGCCGGGAGTCGCGTGAAATCATGAAGACCGTCCGGCCTACTCTCGATGCCGTGCGCGACAGTGCGCGCGTGCTGATGATGAACACCCTCGACGACGCGCAGAAGCAGACCTTCCGCGCGCTGATTGAGCGCAACCAGCGAACGGCCGACAGCGCGGCGCGGGCGCGAGGTGAGACCAAGTGATCTGCAGGAATCGTGTTGGACAGAACCTCCTCGGCGCCGTGATGGTTGGGGCGGTCTTGATGGCCGCCCCGCTTGGCGCTCAGGGCGTGGTGGGCGAGGATGGCGCGCGTCCGGTCAGCCTGCGTGAAGCCATCGACCTGGCGGCGAGGAACTCCCCGTCCGCCGTGGCGGCGCGTGGTCTCGACCGCAACGCCTCGGCCGCACGCCGACAGGTGCTGGGCTCGTACGTGCCGAACGTGAACCTCTCGGCGGGCAGCGGGCACACGCAGGGTACCACGATCAACAACTTCAACGGCCAGCTCACGTCATTGTCGGGCAATCCGTGGAGCTACAACAACGGCCTCTCACTCAACGTCGAATTGTTCGACGGCGGACGCCGCTTGTCGGAAGCACGACGGATCCGCGCCACGGCCGACGTCGCGGATGTCTCCGCGGTATCGGCGCGTTTCGATGCGTCGCTGCAGGTGAAGCAGCAGTTCTACGCCGCCCTCGCCGCCCGCGAATCGGCCGCTGCGGCCAGAGCGCAACTCGAGCAGGCCGAGCAGCAACTCAAGGCGTCCACCGCGCGCGTGGCCGCCGGCGTCGCGACCAAGTCCGATTCCCTGCGGTCGGCGATTCTGGTGGGCAATGCCCGCCTGGCGGTGCTCACCGCGGAGAACGATCTGCGGGTAGCCAACGCCTCGCTCACGCGCGTGGCGGGCTCCAGCACGGCGATCACCGCCGCCCCCGATGATACGCTCGACACGCCGGTCGCCCTGCCCACGGAGGCGGAGCTCGCCATGCTGGCCGGCGACGGCCCGGCGGTGCGTCTGGCCACATCGAACGTGGCGGTGGCGCGCGCCGCGAAGCGGACGCAGAAGTCCACGTATCTGCCGACGCTCACGATGTCGTACAACTACGCGTTCAGCCAGAATAGCGCGGGCTTTGTGGGACGGAATCTGATGCTCGTCGGCGGCAGCAATGCGAGCCGCCAGACGATGAACTTCAACATCGGGTACCAGCTGTACAACGGTCTGTCGCGCGAATCCCAGTCGGTGCAGGCCGACGTCGCGCTGACGAACGCGGAAGCGCAGCTGCGCGACGCGCAGTTGGCGGCGCGCCAGAATCTGACGTCGTTCGTGCGCTCGCTGCAGAATGCGCAGGCCCGCGTGCAAGTGCAGCTGGCGGCCATCGCGGCGTCCGAAGAAGACCTGCGCGTGCAGCAGCAGCGCTATGCGCTTGGCGCCTCCACCCTGCTCGATCTGCTCACGTCGCAGACGCAGCTCAATCAGGCGCGACAGGCATTGATCCAGGCGCGACTCGACGGTCGCATCGCCCGCGCACAGCTCTCGTCACTCGTCGGCCGTGAACTCTGATGCACACCGTCGGTCGGCGCCGCGCGCGTGGACTGTCCTTCCCGGGACTGCTGGCCCGTAGCCTCACGGCCGGCGCCCTGCTGGCCGGCTGTGGCGCTAAGCAGGAAGCGGCGCCGGTCATCGGGACGGTCGCCGTCGACCGCCGCACGATCGTCGTGGACGCCCAGGCCACCGGCGCCGTCGAGCCGATCAACGTCATCGAGGTGAAGTCGAAGGCCTCCGGACAGATCACGCGGATGCCGGTGGAAACCGGCTCGCAGGTGAAGGCCGGCGATCTGCTCGTGCAGGTCGATACGCGGGACGTGAAGAACCAGTACGATCAGGCCGCCGCCGATCTGCGCAGCGCGCAGGCCAGCCTGGAAGTGGCGCAGGCGCAGAAGAATCGATCCGACGAGCTGTACAAGACCCGCATTATCACCACGCAGGAATTCGAAGCCGCGCAGCTGGCGCTCACGCAGGCGCAGGGCGCCATTGTGCGCGCGACGACCAACGTCGATCTGGCCAAGCAGCGCCTCGAAGACGCCACGGTGATCGCGCCGGTGAACGGCACGATCATCGACAAGCCCGTGTCACTCGGTCAGGTGATCGCCTCCGCCACCGGGTCGGTCTCCGGCGGTACCACGCTGCTCAAAATGGCCGACCTCACCAAGGTGCGGGTGCGCGCGCTGGTGAATGAAACCGACATTGGCAACGTACGGCCTGGACAGTCAACGCGCGTGACCGTCGATGCATATCCAGAGCGTCCGTTTCAGGGTGTTGTCGAGAAGATCGAGCCGCAGGCCGTGGTCCAGCAGAGCGTCACGATGTTTCCCGTGATCGTCTCGCTCGATAACAGCGAAGGACTGCTCAAGCCGGGGATGAACGGTGAAGTCTCCATGCTCATCGAACGTCGCGACAACGTGCTGGCGGTGAGCAACGACGCCGTGCGGACGGTGCGCGAAGCGGCGGTGGCGGCCACGTTGGTGGGACTGAACCCTGACAGCGTCGTGGCGCAGGTGCGCGACATGCAGGCGCAGCTGCGCAACGGCGGCGGGACGGGTGCCGGTGCTGGTGCCGGACGGGCGGGCGGCGATACGCCGCCGGCCAAGGCCGTGCCGATGGGTGGCAGGCAACAGGGTGCGCCCACGGCATCGGGTGGCAGCAGCGTCACGCGCGTTCGTACGGCCCTGGTGTTCGTGGAACGCGCGCCCGGTCAGTTCGCCCCGCGCCTCGTGCGCCTTGGGGCCTCCGACTACGACTACTCCGAGGTGGTGTCGGGGCTCAAGGAAGGGGAGAAGGTGGCCACGCTGGCCGTGCAGGCGTTGCAGGCCAAGCGCGACCAGCAAAACGACCGTTTCCGCAGTATGACCGGCGCTGGTGGCATGCCGGGGGTGCAGTCCACGACCGGCGGTCCTGCGGGTGGCGCGGCCGGTGGAGCCGGTGGTGGTGGTGCGCCGCCGACGGGTGGCAGCGGGCGTCCCGGAGGTCGTTAACGTGTTGTACGCCGAGACCATCCGGGTCGCGTTGAGTGCGCTGCGGGCCAACAAGCTCCGTTCCGTGCTCACGATGCTCGGCATCGTGATCGGCGTTGGCGCCGTGATTGCGATGGACGGTATCGGCCGCGGTGCCCAGGAATCGATCAAGGATCGGATCACCGCGCTCGGCACGACCCTCCTCACGGTCACGCCGGGACAGGTCCGCGGGATGGGCGGTGTGGCGTCGGAAGCCGATCGCGCCAAGCTGACCATGGATGACGCGGCTGCGCTCGAAGAGCAGGCGACGTTGGTCACGGCGGTTCAGCCGGAAATGTCGCGTCAACTACAGCTGCAGTTCCAGGCCAAGAACGCCAGCACCCAGGTGGTCGGGACGTCGGCGAATTATCTCGCCGTGCGGAAGTACGAGCTGCTGGGCGGACGCATGTTCAGCACGCAGGAAGATCTGGGCAAGCAGCGCGTCGCGGTGGTCGGTCCGGCGGTCCTCACCAACCTCGGCATCGAGAATCCCGACGCCATCATCGGCGAGGCGGTCCGAATTCGCGGCATTCAGTTCACCGTGATCGGTGTGCTGAAGTCGAAGGGACAGACGTCGCCCTTTCAGAACCCCGACGATCAGGTGCTGATCCCGCTCAACACCGCGCGTTTCCGCGTGTTGGGCACCGATCGCATCCGCTCGATTTCGGTGTTGGCCACCTCGGAGGCCAAGATCCCCGAGGCCATGGCCGAGATCCAGAAGATCCTGCGCCGCGAGCATCGCCTGCCGCGTGAGCGCGACGACGACTTCACCATCCGGAATCAGGCCGACTTCCTCACCACCTTCGCCGAAACGAGCAAGGTGTTTGGCTCGCTGCTGGCCGGCATTGCGGCGGTCTCACTGGTGGTCGGCGGCATCGGCATCATGAACATCATGCTGGTGTCGGTGACTGAACGCACCCGCGAGATCGGCGTGCGCAAGGCGCTCGGCGCCACCGGCAAGAACATCCTGTTTCAGTTCCTGATCGAGGCCGTGGTGCTCTGCCTGCTCGGCGGCGCGATCGGGATTGCGATGGGGAGCGGTGGGGCGATGCTGATCAGTCGGCTCTTCGCCTGGAACACGTCGATCAGCAGCCAGTCCATCGTCATGGCGTTCGCGTTCTCGGCGGCGGTAGGCGTGATATTCGGCGTGTGGCCGGCCCGACGGGCCTCGAAGCTCGACCCGATCACGGCGCTGCGCTACGAATAGCGGGAACCAGCACGGACCGCGAAGGTGTCAGGGGGGCCGGACGCGCCCGACAGCAGGACGCACAGTTGCCTCCTGTTGTCTATTTCGGCCCTGCACCGTAGTACATTTGGGATTCGTTCCTAACCATGCCAAACGACCAGACTCCTCAGGCCTCGGCGCACAGCACCGGGGCCGACTCCGATAGCAGCGCGGCCGACCGTAGCGGCCATCCCCCCTCGTCAGACGCCATCCGGCATCCGACGGGTTCGTCCGCCACCCCATCAACGGCGAAGCACGCGGCCGACGCATCGGTCGGCGCCGAAATGCGTTCGACCACCGCGATGTTCCCCCTCCAATCGCCGCTGCGAAAGGAAGGGCATCACGAGAATCCCACCGGCAAGCGGCTTGCGATCCTGACTCTCACGGCGCTCGGCGTCGTGTACGGCGACATCGGAACCAGCCCGCTGTATTCCATCAAGGAATGTTTCAGTCCGCTGTATGGACTGCAGCCCACGCGGGAGAATGTGTTCGGCATTCTGTCGCTGATCGTGTGGGCGCTGACGCTCGTGATCACCGTGAAGTACGTGAGCTTTGTGCTCCGGGCCGACAATCGCGGCGAGGGTGGTCAGTTCGCGATGCTCGCGCTGATCTTCCCGCGTGGCACGCCACCGGGGTTCAAGCGTGGTGGCATTTTCGTGGCGCTCGCCTTGTTCGGCACCGCCCTGCTCTACGGCGACGGCATCATCACGCCGGCCATGAGCGTGCTCGGTGCGATGGAAGGCCTCGAGATCGCCGTGCCGAGTGTGGCGCACTACATCGTGCCGATCACGCTGGTGATTCTCTCGTCGCTGTTCGCCGTGCAGCGCTTCGGCACCGACCTGATGGGCAAGGCGTTCGGGCCGATCATGCTGCTGTGGTTCATCACCATTGCGGCGCTCGGCGTGCGGGAGCTGATCCAGTCGCCGTGGATTCTGGGCGCAGTGAACCCCATGTACGCTGTGCATTTCGTCCAGCTGCACGGGTCGCTGGCGTTCTTCGTGCTCGGCTCCGTGGTGCTCGTCATCACCGGCGGCGAAGCCCTGTATGCCGACATGGGCCACTTCGGCATCCGACCCATTCGTGCGGCCTGGCTGCTGTTGGTGTTCCCGGCGCTACTGCTCAACTACTTCGGCCAGGGCGCGCTGCTGGTGCGGAATCCGGCCGCTGTGGAGAATCCGTTCTTCCTGCTCGCGCCAAAGGCGATGATCCTGCCCCTCATCGTGTTAGCGACCATGGCGGCCATCGTTGCCTCGCAGGCGATGATCTCGGGCGCCTACTCGGTGACCCGTCAGGGGATCGCGCTCGGTTTCATTCCGCGCCTCGAGATTCGGCATACGTCCACGGTGGAGGAAGGACAGATCTACATCCCTGAGGTGAATTACTTCATCGCGGTGGGCTGTCTCATCATCGTTGTCCTATTCAAGAATACCTCGGCGCTCGGCGCGGCATACGGCATCGCGGTGACCGGCACGATGCTCATCACGAGCATTCTGTTCTACATCGTCGCCCGCATCCGCTTCCGCTGGAAATGGTGGCAGGCCGCCGCGTTGTCGTCGGTGTTTCTGGCGGTCGACGTGGCGTTCTTCAGCGCCAACGTGGTGAAGCTGATGCATGGCGGATGGGTACCGATGGCGTTGGGCGTTGTCCTCTTCCTGCTCATGCTGACCTGGAAGCGCGGCCGCGCGTTGCTGAATGCGCGCTTGGCTGAGGGGGCCATGCCGATCGGACTGTTCTTGGATGGTGTCGAGAAGTCGAGCGTGTACCGCGTGCCGGGCACCGCAGTGTTCATGACGGGTAGCGATGACGGCGTGCCGCCGGTGTTGCTGCACCACTTGAAGCACAACAAAGTGCTGCACGAGCGCGTGCTGCTGGTGTCGGTGAAAACGGCTGACGTGCCAGAGACGACTCGGGCCGATCCCGTGCGGGTCATGCCACTCGGCCAAGGCTTCTGGCGCGTGGTGGCGCTGTACGGCTTCATGCAGACGCCGAATGTGCCGAACGTGCTCGATGTCGTCGACCAAATGGGCATCCGCTGCAAACCGATGGAAACGAGTTATTTCCTCGGTCGCGAGCGACTCATTCCCGTGGCCGGGCGACCGGGCGATACGGTGACGATGTCCCGGTGGCGCAAGATCATCTTCAGCATCATGGCGCGGAATGCGCGCTCGGCGACCGAGTTCTTCTGTATTCCACCGAACCGGGTGGTCGAATTGGGTACGCAGATCGAGTTCTAAGGGCGGCAATCGCTCCGCAGGAGAGGTGCAGCCCCACGGCTGCACCTCTTGTCATTTGTACACACGGTGATCGGAGCCATCCGGCGTACGTGATCAGTGCATCAGCCCCTGACGGCCGACGTCGGTTGTGGGACTGCCGGCCCGCCGAACGGTCGTGACTGGAACGCCTTCCGCGCAGCAACACAACGCGAACGGCCGCTAGCGATCGCCAGCGGCCGTTCAGGATCATCGAGCGGAATCGGCAATCAATCGCCGGAAACGGGAACCGGCTCCAAGCGGCCACCGTGGACCGATACGGTCTTCGCCTTTCTCCGACGCGCCTGGGCCTGATCGAGCAGCGTGTAGACCACCGGTGTGACGTAGAGCGTAATCAGCTGCGAGAACGCGAGGCCGCCGACGACCGCGAGACCGAGCGGCTGACGTGATTCCGCACCACCGCCGAAGCCGATCGCGATGGGGAGCGTGCCCATCAGCGCGGCCAGTGTGGTCATCGTGATCGGGCGGAATCGTACGCGCGCCGCCTCCACGATGGCATCACGCGCCGACATCTTGTGATCACGCTCGGCCTCGATCGCGAAGTCGATCATCATGATCGCGTTCTTCTTCACGAGTCCGATCAGCATGATGATGCCGACGTACGAATACACGCCGAGATCCTTGCCGAAGAGCCAGAGCGTGAGCAAGGCGCCCAGTGCCGCGAACGGCAATCCGGAGAGAATCGTGATCGGGTGGATGAAGCTTTCGTACAGAATGCCGAGCACCACGTAGATCACGAAGATCGCCACGAACAGCAAGGCCAGCAGTCCGCTCTGGGCCTGTGCGAACGCTTGCGTGTCACCCGACAGCACCGAGGTGACATCGGGGGGCAGGACAGCGCGCGCTTCGCGCTGCACCGCATCCACGGCGGTACCGAGCGCCACGTTGGGGCGGGTGGCGAAGCTGATGGACACGGCTGGCAGCTGCCCGTTGTGCTGAATGCTCTGCGGACCGACGCCCTTCGTGAACGTGGCCACCGAGCCGAGCTGCACCAAATTGCCGGTGTTTGAGCGCACGAACAGCTGACTCAGTGACGCCGGATCCTTCTGGAACGCTTCCTTGAGCTCGAGAATGACCTGGTACTGGTTGGTCTGCGTATAGATCGTGGAGACCTGACGAGACCCGTAGGCGTTGTAGAGCGCGTTTTCGATCTGCGACGCACTCAGTCCGAGCGCCGACGCGCGTTCCCGGTCGATCTGGATACCCACCTGCGGATTGCCGACCTGGAGATCGCTCGAGATGTTCTCGAGCTCCGGCAAATCCTTCATGCGCGCTTCGAGTGCACGCGCGGCGGTGTAGAGCTCGGCGATGTCGGGGCCCTGCAACGACACCTGATACGCGCTGTTGCCGCGTCGGCCACCGATGTTGATCGGCGGCGGGTTGCGGAAGAACACCTGCACGCCCGGCACCTTGGACGTGGCGCGCGTCAGTTCGCGCATGATCTGATCGACGTGCGGACGGTTCGGATCTTCGCTGAGCGTGAGCTGCAATCGACCGCTGTTCGAGCCGCCGCCACCGGGGCCGCCGCCGATCGAGGCCAGCGTGTACTGCACGTTCGGGCTCTTCGCGATGATCGCCGCCACTTCGCGGATCTTCACCTGCAGCGCTTCGAAGCCGATGCCTTCGGGTCCTTCGATCGAGCCCTGCAGTCGTCCGGTGTCTTCGGATGGCAGGAATCCCTTCGGGATGTACATGAATAGCCCGACGGTCGCGAACAGCGTGATCACACTGAAGATCATCGTGAGGCCACGGCGGTTCATCACCCAGCCCAGCGAGCGCACGTAGGCACCTTCGGTGGCTTGATAGAGGCGCTCGACCGATCGCCACTTGCCGTCGCTTGGCGCGTGCCCTTCACCTTCGCGCAGGAAGCGCGCGGCCAGCATCGGGGTGAGCGTGAGCGACACGAAGCCCGACACGAGAATGGCCACACCGATCGTGACCGCGAACTCGCGGAACAGGCGCCCCACGAGCCCGGGCATGAACAGCAGCGGGATGAACACCGCCACCAGCGACAGCGTCATCGAGAGAATCGTGAAGCTGATTTCCTTTGAGCCATCGAGCGCCGCCTGCATGGGCTTCTTGCCCATCTCCAGATGGCGCACGATGTTCTCGAGCATCACGATGGCATCGTCCACGACGAAACCGACCGCGAGGGTGAGGGCCATCAGCGACAGGTTATCGAGGCTGTAGCCGAGCATCCTCATGACCGTGCAGGTACCGATCAGCGAGAACGGCAGGGCCAGCGACGGAATGAGCGTGGCGCGCAGATTCCGGAGGAACAGGAAGATCACCATCACGACCAGACCGACCGTGAGAATGAGCGTGAACTTCACATCGTCGACGCTGTGTTCGATCGCGACCGAGCGGTCGAAGATCGGGACGATGCTGACGCTGGGCGGCAGCTGCGGCTCGAGCTGTTTGAGCACGGCGTTGACGCCTTTGGCGACATCGACCGTGTTCACGCCCGGTTGCCGGATGATCGACAGCGCGGTGTTCGCGCGTCCGTTGATCTCGCTCATGCCGCGCATGTTCTGCAAGCCGTCAATCACCGTGCCGAGTTCACCGAGGCGAATCGGCACGCCGTTGCGCATGGCGACCACGAGATTCCGGAACTCCGAGGCATTCCGCAGCTGACCGGAGGCCTGGAGGGTGAACGACTGATTGGGTCCCATCAGCACGCCGGCGGGGGTGTTCGAATTCCCCTGATTGATGGCGCTCTGGACTTCGTCGATGCCGATGCCGCGCGCCGCCATCGCGCCGGGATCGAGCTGCACCCGAACGGCGTACTTGGACGAGCCGTACACCTGCACCTGCGCGACGCCCGTCACGGTGGAGACGCGCTGGGCGAGGAACGTTTCGGCATACTCACTCAACTCCTGACGGCTGAGCACGTCGGAGTTGATGGAGAACATCATGATCGGGGCGTCGGCCGCGTTCGCCTTGTTGTACGACGGCGGATTGATACCCTGCGGCAACTGCCGGAGCGTCTTGGAGATGGCCGACTGGACGTCGGCCGCCGCCTTGTCGATGTCGCGATCGAGGGCGAACAGCAGCGTGACGTTGGTACTGCCCTGCGAACTGGATGACGTAATGCTCTCGATGCCCGAGACCGTGGAAAACGCCTGCTCGAGCGGCGTGGCCACCGAGGTCGCCATCACCTCCGGGCTCGCCCCCGGCAGGCCGGCGGACACGGTGATCGTGGGGTAGTCGATCGTGGGCAGGTCGCTGACCGGCAATGCCCGGTAGGCCACCACGCCGAACGTCAGGATGGCCAGCATGACCAGCGTGGTCATGACCGGCCGTTTGATCCAGATCGCGCTCAAGTTCACTGGGCTGCCCCTCGCTTCCCGTCCGCGCCGTTGGCA